>JACKPC010000001.1:1500000-1800000 GCA_024233835.1 Leptospiraceae bacterium | reverse complement strand
GATCTGTGCATTGCACATCGCATTCGACTTCAGAATGAAAGTTACATCATCTTTGTAAATTCCGATGCCATGGGTAAATCCATCCAGGGAGCCGGGGGAGCTATTGTTCTTGGTTCTCTCTTTCAATCCATTATCGAAAGAACCCGTTCCTCTTCTCTATTACAAAACCAGGCACCGGAGATATGGTTAAAAAGTACCTTTATAGAACTCCATAAAATTTTTGAAAGTTTTGATGGTTCTATGCTCGTTTCTCTGGTAATCGGTCTGGTTGATGAGTCAAATGGTTTTGTCTATTACATGAATGCCGAACACCCCTGGCTTGTATTGTATAGAGATGGCAAGGCTTCTTATATGGAGAATGATCTGGATTTTCGTAAACTCGGATTCATATCCAGCACGAACTCCAATTTGTTTGTAAAAACATTTCAAATGCAAGTTGGAGATAAAATTATTACCGGCTCAGATGGTAGAGATGATATTTTAATCACCGATAATAACGGCAGAAAATACATGAATGAAAATCAAGACTTCTTTTTAAGGCATGTAGAGAAGAGTAATGGTGTTCTAAAAGGTATCTTCCAGTCGATCAAACAGAGTGGAGAAATCTATGATGACCTATCCCTTCTTAGCCTTGAATATCTGGGAAATGCTTCAGAACAACTCCCGAAAGCAAACAGCAAACAAATTGAAGATGCAATTCAACATTACCATAATAAGGACTATACCGGAGCCATTTCCATCCTATCGGAAGTCAAGAAAGAATTCGGTCTGAATCAGGAAGGGCTAAAAACACTGGTCTATTCCTATGAACAGTTGAGAAGCCATAACCTGGCAGCCATTACAACTTCTTTCTATTTAAAAAAATTTCCTGGAGATAATGAAATGCTTTTCTTCGCTTCCAGAGAATACTTTTTAGCTTCAGATATTTTGAGTGCCGCTCAATATGCAGAAAGGCTAAAACTACGAGAACCGGAAAATATCGAAAACCTGATACAGCTAATAGAAATTTATATCACATCCAAAAACTATTTGAGAAGTATGAAACTTATAGAGAAATTAGCTAAACTACAACCCGAACACTCAAAGATAAAGGCATTTCAAAAAGAGCTAAATGAACTTCTTCCTAATTAAAGATTCTCTAATAGACTGATGATTCTACCACCTTTTATCTCATCTTTTAAAGCCCGAATAGGAATCACAAAAGAAATATCTCCCATAGCATAGGGAGCAATTTCATAGGGGTTGTAATAGAATCCTATCGCATTTTTACTCACAAAAAAATTATCATTCAGGTTAAAAGTATTTTCTAATAAACCAGCTTCTTTATAGCTTTTCCCTGCTTCTAAACGAATAGCTCTTTTGAAATACTTTTCAGCAATCGGAAGTAAGCGCGTCTTGTCTTTTAACTCAATAAAAGTATCCAGATCAATAACTTCTCCTCGCCCAAGGTCAATCACGGTAAAGATGGTTTTCCGGCTCGGATGAGCACCACCCAGATAGTAATTAAACCTCGTTACAACAGTACAAATATCTTTTTCGTTGAAAAGTAAAGACTGGCTAAGATCATGAAAAACCTTTTCGGACGAAGCTGAAGGGTCTTCCTCATCAGGCAAATTTGCTTTAAAATCATTTATCAACTGAAAAGCTAAATCTTTTTTATCTTTTATTTTCCGTAGTATTTCTGGTTTAATATTTAGGCTATTAGCAGCTACCTCTTTAGCTTTATCAAATAAAATTGAATTTACCCTTCCGCGATTCGGAATATTAGAATCAAGTTTTAAATTTGTAATATTCACTTTTGCAGATATACTGGATTTGCCTGCCGGTATCTTAACTTCTTTGTAAAAATGTTCTATAGAAAAGGAACTGGTTTCAGAAGCATAGGTTTCGTAGAGACTCACCGGGAATTTCTTACTGCTTCCTTTCGGGTTCCACTCAGCTTCTATTTTATTAACATCCTGGAAACTTCCCAGAATTCTTCCGCCGGAATGTGTATTTCCATCAAAACGAAAACGATTCAAAATAAGTTTATCATCCTTCTCTAAAACACTTCCATCAAGATAAAAAGGTATACCGGACTTTTCGTAATAATAATAGCCCTTGAGCCTTTTTCCTTCCCTATTCAAGTATAAAACCACCGGGACAGTATAATTGACAAGACCCTCATATCGCTTGTAAAAATAAAAGGGTAGCTTTTCAGCCTGTAAAGAAGAGAGAAGGAGGAAGAAAGTAATCAGGGATAAAAACTTCTTATGAAATATGGAATGATACAGCATTACTTTCCTCCTAAGGACCTCTTTTACCAATTGCAAAATACATACCTATATTTTCAAGAAACTATTTACGCTTCTTTATATAAATCTTCTTTCTCTAATTCATGTTTCTTTAGAAAAAGAAAATTCGGTACTCTGTGCAAGATTTCCCTCCAGATATATATCATAGCGGTATAAACCGGATGGCCAGTCGGAAGAGTTTTGAAGCTGAGTCGTAATGCGATTCGAATCTTCTATCATTTCCTGGTTTTCCAGGCGAAAGATTTCTTTATCTATCCACTTTTCCGTATCCAATGCGACAAAGACTGTATGATATTTTATTTTTCCGGGAGGCTCGAGAAAGTCTGTAACGAAAAATAACTTTCGACTACGATTAGAAAAAGAAAAGGTTGGACTCTCCGTATCACCATGCTCATTCACCACCTCTCCCACTTCTGTCTTTTCTATCCCTTTTCCTGATGGATAAGTTTCCTGCTTATGTAAACGTCCGTTGGAGTCATGGGACTCCAGACTCGGATATGTATCTGTATGAAATTCAAAGTTCATTTTCTCATCTCGATATATAAGGACATGCATCTATTGCTTGATTAAATGCAGCTTGATTACTCGCTTCAATGGTAAAAATATATTTATCATTCACCCAACGGAAATGAATTCGACCGGATATTTCTTCACCACTCGCGTACCATTTACCCTTTCTCTTCGCCCGTTCCGGTGATTTCATTCCTTCTATATCTGAAATTAGATGAGAAGTAAAAAAACCATCTGCTTCTACCTTACTTCTGAGAACTATAAGTCTTATCAAAATTTCTTTATTTCCGTAAATCGAAAGATAAGATTTTTCTCCCCGAAAAGTTTCCTGCATCAAAGAGGAACGATCTTTATCCCCAATTCGAGAAGGAAAAATAGAATCCAACTTCGTTTTCTCATTGGGAGGTACAAAGTCTAAGTTATACTTCTTACAGGATACCAGCAGAAGCAAAACAAGGCAACTGATAATAAAAACTCTACTAAAAGGCCTCCTTAACATAAAACCCAGCCTATCAGAAATTTCTATTTTGTAAATAAATTATTTCATGTAAATATAAAGAAAAATCTCATAATTTCGATTTAAGGATTCCCCAAACCGGAGAATTTTTTCATTAAACTCTCTATTTTTTGGAAAAAAATCCGCTATCAAATAATTCCTTTTTCGATGTTCACAGCTTCAGGAAAATCGCAGCCAATAATAACCATGCAAACGGATAAATAAGGCAAAGATAAAGAATGAAACCACGTTTTTCTTTTTGTAAAGCTTTCTCATCCACAAACCATTCAAACATGGGAGCATTTTCTTTTTCCTGTAAATTGTATTTACCAAGTAGCTCACGAATTTTAAGTTTCCAGACATAATCTCTCTTGACCAGGACACCTGTATTTGCTTCAAGCTTATTCCAACTCGAAATTCCACTCAGGGTTCTACTGCAAACCCAGGCATCCAGAATATCACCACGTTTCCATTCGCTCGATACAAGTGGAGCCAGGAAGAACTTACTATCAACAGGTATAGTTGTATGGTTTTTGCTATCGCGGGAAGAAGTAAGATTTGAAGATGAAATTTTCATCCCATTCAACACCCTTGCATTCAAAAAAACGTAACGTCTTTTTCCGGGCTTAAGGACAAAATCCTGAAGGCGAACTCCTTTTTCCGCTTTCCCGGTAATCATCTCTAATTGCTCGGTCTGAAACCAACTGGTAACGGCAACTAAGAGAAAAATAATATAAATCCAGAGAATACCATCCCCAAGAACACGCTGAGCCGGTAAAGGAATTATAGCAAGTAGCAAGAGCATCGGAAAGAATCCTACAGGTCCCAGAAAATAAAAACAGGCCATTGCTGAAATGTTTCCGATTATAATCAACACAAATCCTGTTAATAAAGCAAGTCCTTTGGAAGGATTCAAGTTAGTTGGTTGGTTTTCATTCATTTTAATACCTCTATTCTTATTATCGGAGATGAATGGCTGTCATGTCCTTCCCCATTTCATCTAATATAGACCCTACTTCTTCTCTGTATACCTTCCTTCAATAAAATCATTGTATAAAAACTGACTTTTCAGGAGTCGGTTTTGTTTATCATAGGTATCTAAAAACACATTTACACTCCATCCATTCAGATATTCCTTTCCATCCTCTTCCAGACCACCATATAGATCCTCTTCTTCTACCAGCCTGGGCTCATAACGGTAAGAAAGTTTTTCTTCTCCTAAAAGTGCAACAAACAGGCTTCTTTCCGAAAGACTCACTTTCAATCGAAAGCTCTGCTTATGCTGGTTTTTCATTTTTAAATCTTTATTACCATAGCGAATTGTAGCATCTAAACCTAAAGGAGCATAGCTTATAGGTTTGGAATGTTTATGTCTCTCGATTATTTGAAACCCGGCTAAAAGAAAGGTATTGTATAAAGCTGTTGAAAGAATACAAAGCCCCCCACCCGGCTCATAAATCACTTCATCTCGATAATATACCCTGCCTGTTTTATAACCATTTTCGAGAGAACCCTTTCCGACAAGCTCATTAAAAGAAAATACAGAACCGGGACTAAGACTCAGGTTATTGATTTTTCCGAGAGCCTGACGGAGATTTTGCTTAACATTTTCATCCTGAGATTCCACAGAAATTCTTACGGAAGAGATTATTTCTAATTTTTGGGAATATAAGGGAATCAAGTGAAAATAAAATAAAGTAAGAGGAATCATCGAGAAAAACTTTTTCCAAAAATTTTTATTGATTTTTTTCATAATTGTTCAAAAATTTATTTCCATTCTTTTGTTTACAGAATCAGACTTTTTTTTGTCTACTAATTAGGGGAAACCATTTAAATTCTTATTTTAGGTTTAGAGATACCATGCCTATCACAAGTAAAAAACTGAGAATTTGTGATTTTGAAAAAGCCCTTGAGAGTTCCTGCAACTATGAATGCAGAACCATCTTAGAAAATAATCAATGGGCGAAAGATCTTTGCGAGAACTGCCTCGCTGCTGAAAAAATTCACAACTTCATCTTAGGAAAAACCTCTTTTCACGTAGCCCTGAGTGCTTTTCGCTCCTCCCCCATCCGTTTGCTGGAAAAATTTATGGACGATTACGGGTTCTATGATGTAATCAACTATTTTCTACAGGTCGACGAAATAGAATACTCCACCGAAGTAGCCGAACGCCTCTCAGAAAAATACCTGTATCAGATTTTCAAACAGGAATTTAGCAATTATTCCAACTACTATAAAAAAAATGGAAGCCCTACTTTTTTTGAAATCAAAGCCAATCGTTTCTGGACAAGCCTCTCCGCAGAAAAAGTTTTTAAAATTATCTATTATTTTATCTGCAAAGAAGAGGATCCCAGGTTAGCCGCACAGTTTTTAACCCTCATTCCGGCAGCAGAACTCATTGATTTAAAGGAAAAAGTCGGGATAAACTATGATGAAGAAATACGACTTTTCATAGCCCTTGACGACGACATCTGCCTTCTAGCCCGAAGTAACCCCTACCTCTTCGAATATCTACTGGAAGTATTCAAAGATGAAGTCGGATTTGTCGATATTTTTAAAGAGTTCGAAAAAGAAGCAAAATTTTCCAAACGGGTAGACAGGTATGTTGAAGGAATTCATGCCAGGGAAAAAAATTCTGATGGACATGTTTCCCTTCAATGGATATTTAATGAGTTAACGGGTTTACCGGAATATGAAACCAGTGCGATTCTCTCCACCCTGAAAAGAAGAGAAGTCGTTACCGAAAGCGAGGCTTCGTTTCTAATGGACATGCTCTTTCCTGAATCCTTCGAGGAAAAACGGAAACATGTCAGGTATGCAAAAGCAGCCTTTCAAAAAGAAATGGACCGAACAGTTTTATAATCTTATACAAAAAGGGCTTTTACAATGGACAAGAAGACAACAGGCTTGAGCGTCAAGGAATACAGAAGATTTGGAGACACAGGAATTTTACATGCTATCAATGAGGTAGAACTGATTGATGGCAAAATTGTAGATAAGTCTAAAGCCGGTTATGAACACCATTATGTTCTAAAAAGACTCCTTAGCATTTTTACCAAAAGCCTGGCAGGTAAGTCTATCATCAGCATTAAAGAGCCTATCCTTCTGAACTCAGTTAGTGAATCCTGTCCTGATATAAAAATCCTCAGACAAAAACAGGACTTCTACACCACAAGAGGCCCGAAAGGAAAAGATGTTCTTCTTCTCATTGAAATTATCGATGAAAATGTAAACCAGAACAAGAAAATCAAACTTCCTCTTTATGCAGCCATTGAAGTCCAGGAAGTCTGGTTCATCAGTTTAACAGACGAAAGAGTAGAAGTTTATCGGTCTCCTAAAGGGCAGAACTATACACAGCTTCTTCTTTATAACAGGGGAGATGTACTAAACCCATCCCACTTCCCCGAATTAGATGTGGATATAAATGCCATTCTACCGGAAAAGGAAACCGCCTGAAGTAAACCCGACCCGTTTTCTGTACCCCTCCCCTATATACCCTTATTCGGAGAGAATGTTGCATAGTAGAGTCGGGAAAGCGGAAATTTCTTATGTTCGAGGAAGTCTTTTGTTTTTTGTATAAAGGCTTCCGGTGCAGAAGCATAGATATAGCGTTCTAAATAATCCGGCACAGCCCTTTCAAGACCTTCCTCACTAATCCAACCCGAAGCAAATTTAATCTGAGTAGATACGTTTTTTGGAATATTCTCTTCTCCTGTCAAATAAAATGTAATATCGAAGGAAGTTCCTATCAGTAATTCAAGTAATTCTTTATAAAAGGCAATATTTGCCCTGTAACGATTAAAATACAGAATACTTACTTTGTGCTTCGGTGATTCTTTTTTGAGTTTATATAGCATAGACAAAATAGAGGTAATACCGATTCCCGCTGCGATAAATAGAAGCTTAGGAGGAATGAATCCGAGGGTAAATTTTCCTCTCGGTCTTCCGAGCAAATAGAGTTCATCCCCCTCTTTCAATTGCCTGAGCATATACCCTGAAACCTTCCCACCTTCGATTTCTTTTACAGCAATATGAAATTCTCGCGTTACAGAAGAAGGTCTTAATAGACTGTACTGCCTGGTATATACAGAATTTCCAATATTCATCTGCACGGAAATATAGGAACCTGCCTCCCAGGAAAGTCCCTTCCAATGAGAAGGCACTTTTAGTACAAAGCTTGCCACTTTTCCCGGAATTTCAATCTTCTTCTTTAGAACCTTACTTCTAAGAAAAAACTCATCCTGCTCATCCTCTTTCTGAAAAAATGAAACCAAATAAGATTTCGTCTTTTCTGCTATATCCCGTAAAAGCATCTCCGGTTTAGTCTGAAACAAAAGCTCAAGACCTGCCTGTCCCTTTTCTGGAATAGGAAAAGAGCAATAAAGAACATTTCGAAAAAAACTCAGAATCTGTTCAAGAAAAGGAGCTTTCCTGTAAGGTATATTATATTTTTCACAAATTCCTTTCACCTTCGGAGCTAATTTTTTTAAACGAAGGGGAGGAAGATCAGGAAAAAGATGGTGTTCCAAATGCGTATCCATACCTCCGCAAATAAGTTCCAGAAATTCCGGTATTTCAAAATTAACAGTCGAAAGAACCTGTCTCAGATAATACTCGGCTTCTGTCTCAAATTCTTTTTCAGGAAAAACGTAAGAGGCTTCACTTAAATGAGAAACTCCAAAGATAAACTGTAGATAATAATTTGAAATAAGTTTTGCAAGAGCATTACCGGTCATAACTTTCAAGGAATTAAAACCGGAAAAACCGGGAAAGAGAAGATAGTTTTTAAAAAAATGCTCTATTATCTTCTTTAAGGAAGGACTGTAAGTTTCAAAGCTGACAGGCTTCCTGTTTTCAGCAAAAGCCCTCGAAGAAGCTACATACCAGGGAAAAAAGAAAGTTGAAATAAGAGGTTGAGTCAGTAAAAGAGGAAACTGAAATAGATGATGTGGCTTCCATTCCTGTTTCTGATTCAAGCGATACATCAAATAACCAAAATCAGGATCCACACCTAACACATTAGTAAAAGGGTGATGAAGACTTTGATGTGCAAATTTCCAGTCCTCTTCATCCATCGTATTATCCCATTTCCAGGTTTCTGAACGAAAACGTGTATTTCCGGGTATGCTGTCGTATTGTTCGTGAAAAATATTATGCCCCTGTGAAAACTCAATCACGTAATGCAGACTGAGTAAGTAAGAACCTAAAAGCCAGCTCAGCGGTCCACCTGTAAATATAAGTCCCCTTCCCAGCACATCAAAGGTTTTAGAAACCGTATCAGAGGTTTCTAAAAATTGCAGTTCCTTCCGCCCTCCTTCAGCTTTCGCCTGTAAATAGAGCTCATGGATTTCAGCTCCAAATGCTTCGATTTCTTCCGGGCGTAAAAATAATGGGACTTCGGGCAAGTTTTGCATACGATTCTCCTCCTTTATATTTCTCAGGTATCTTTCCTCCTGTAAATCTTTTATTTTTCTTAGAACCAGGTGAAATCCGATGCATTTCCCGGGAAAAGGAATATCCATTTTTCCTTTTTTTCTAATCATAAAACTTAAAATACCTTGTATTCTTCTTTTTAATTTTCAAAATAGTGAAATGCAGGGATTTACTGAGTTTTTGCACAGCTACAAAGAGAGAGATTACAGGGTTTTTAAAAAAGGACAGGGTCCCGGAGTCCTTATCATGCACGAGCTTCCGGGAATGGTTCAGGAATGTGTTGATTTCGCCTCAAGGCTGTCCGAAGCGGGTTTTACGGTTTACCTCCCCCTCTTATTCGGAGAGCCTAATATTGAAAATAATACGGGGACAACCATTCAGTACTTTGGAAAGCTTTGCATTTCTAAAGAATTCACCCTATTCCAGGGAAACAAAACCAGTCCTGTTATAGAGTTTTTGAAAAGCCTGTGTCGCAGAATTCATAAAGAATGTGGTTATAATGGTCTCGGAGCAATCGGTATGTGTCTGACCGGTGGTTTCGTTATACCCTTACTTTTAGAACCCGCTCTTCTGGCCCCGGTTCTCAGTCAACCGAGCTTACCTATCAATCCTTTTGAAAGCGCTTCGCTGGCCTGTTCCGATGAAGACTATGAATTTGCCTGTAAACGCATCCTTAAAGAAAAAATTCCCGTTCTGGGTTTTAAATTCTCCCATGACGCTCTCTCTTCCAATGAGAAATTCAAAAGACTAAAAAACGATCTGGGAGACTTATTCATCGACAATACGATATACTCGGGGCCTAAAAACATGCAGGGCCTTCAAGTCACCGACCATGCCGTTTTCACCATCCACTTTCGGAACGAAGAGGGGCATCCTACCAGAGAAGCCTTCGATCTATTAATTGAATATTATAGAAAAAGGTTATATAAGGATAAGGCATGAAAGAGCTACAAGAATTCATTGAAAAGGAATTAAAGCTTCCTTTTGAAATCTTTCGCTTACCTCCATTGTTGTTCGAAATAGAAAAAGGCTATCCTCTTCTATTAGGAAATGCTTTTGCAGTAGATAGGGTTTACCTGGCCCAGGGAGAAATTGAAGAGTATTTGTTTGAAGCACCTGAGGGTTATCTTCTTGCAGGATACTGGGGTCATGGAGTTAATAGTACAGCTTTCTATTATTGCCGGGTCACAGATTGGAGTCGAATCTTTCTCAGGCTTCCCTACGGAGGAATTTATCAAACCGACGAAGATGTGGATTTTTTAAGAAGTTACCTGCTTGCCTTCTTCCAATTTATGAAAACATTAGAAAAACAGGATGTAATGTTTACCGCGGTAGAAGCTATGTATGAAGGAAAGTACATCCTCAAAAATGGAATTCGAGAGTTACAATTTGGAGATAGTCTTTTTTTAGAACCGAATTTTAACGGAATATTCTCCGAGCTATTATAAAAAGTGTTCAAGCACTACTTTTATAGCTTCCTTACTCCGGGCCTTCTTAAAAGCCTCGTTTAATTGATCAGCTCGGTATTTATCAGAAATCATATACCTCGATAAGCTTTCAACTGTTTCCGGGTTTTTCTTCAGCAAGTCCAGAGCCTTATGAAAATCCCCACAGCGAGAAGTTCTAAGCCTGCCCCCTGATTGCAGGAATTGTAAGAGAGGATTAGTTCCTGCTTCCCCCTTAAACAAAATAGCTCCTCTCGGACGGATAAGTGAATTCTCGTGTTTTTTAGATGGACGTATCAGTTTATCGATTTCTTCCAGGCTCGAGGCGATTCCGAGATCAAAACGCGGTAGACGATCTGCGAACTCCGTTTCATCCAGAATACTTTCAGCTCCGGAAATACTTGTTGAATATACTTTTTTTGCTTTTAATTCCAGAAAATTTTGCACTCCGGGAGCAAGATATATGCGTTCATTAACGCTTTCTTCCTCCCAATGAAAATTAAGCCCTGACTCGGAATAGGGCAATAAGGACATTTCATCCACAACCAATTCGGTCAAATGTTTTAGACCCAGCATTTCCTGTCCGTTTGTAGATTTAAGATGCACCTCATCCTTTGCCATTTTTACAGCCAGCTCAAAACCATCCGGGCTACCACTCGTATCATACACTATATTATATTTATCTTTTAAACTTTCGACATCAAGATGCAAAAGATTAATTCCTTCATCTGCACCTACATTTTTACTTAAATTTAAAAGGGCATCATGCCGAGAGAGAGCAACAATGTTATATTTACTTCCGGTAATATTTCGATACATATCTAAGGCTGCAATAACAAGTGTGCCGAGCCTTCTAGGCCCGAGTACAGCTAAGACCATATTATCCTTTGGTGGGTTCGCGTAAAGTGCCTGCAAGGCAGCAGCAAAAGGCTCCAAAAGCACAGCCGTATAAGGATTCAAGTCTCCGATTTCGACCATAGCATTTTTAGGCACCAGAACATAAGGCCCGAAGCCTCCGGGTAGACGATCTATACCCAGAACCATTCGCTCGGGGCTATGAGTAGCCAAACCTGATCGTATAAAACTATCATAGGGACCTTCTCCTCTCGCAAGACTGGTATCATTTATTTCAACTGCATATACTTTGCCATTCTTTGGATGAGTAGCCAGTAATTCATGACCGATGATTTGTGGAAGCGGAAAAGGTAAGAAACGCCGGGAGAGATCGGTTGCACAAATTCCGCAAATTTTCGTTTTTAAAAGTTCATAGCCTTTGCCGAGACGTAAATAAAGAGAACCATTACGAAAGATCTCCCACTGAGAATCGACAGAACCCTTAAAAAGGTACTGAGATGTAATAAATCTGTCATCAGAGGTATATTCCTGTGCTGAAAATTGAACTTCCATATTACCATCCCTGATATAAAATTAAAAAATAACAATCAGAATAAACAACACTTTGCAGTTTTTTTTAAAGTGTCAACCCTGACTATACATACCGAATGCACCGGGCAGACCACCGGCAGGTTCGCCTGAGATAGATACTATCGGGTAAGGCTATGCAAATATTTTTTTAAAGCAATCTGATTATCATAAGTTATTTCCTCAAACCAGTTCCTTAGATGCTTCGTTAAATAATCTCCGTATTTATTATTTTCTGTATAAATAAGGTCAGTAATCATATAAATTTCGTTAGTAAGTGGATCCAGGAGAAGCGAGCATATGCCTGCATATAATCCACAAACTACCTGATAAACTGTTGCATTCATATCATATTCCTTGATACAATTTTCATGGTCTTCCACTTCATATACAGCTATCTGTTTGTCATTATAAACGAAAAGATTACCCAAATAATCTTTCCCTTTGACTGTATGATCTGCATTATATATACGAAATCCCTTATTTTTAAAAATACTGAGTATTTTCTCATTATAGACATTACTGTTACTATCGATGAATTCAATATAGGTATCTTTAAAATTCTCTTCTAAAATTTTAAGACTGTGAGTGTTTATTTCATATATATAGGAACTCTCAACCTTATACTTTTCTGATAATTCGAGAGTTTCATCATGCGAGACAAGAGCTCCGCTAAAATTAAATTCCTCATTAATTTTTACGGGTATCAGATAATTAAATGAGTTTTTAGGAAGAACTACTATCTCACCCTTATCAAAATAGACATGGGAAACCAGGGTTTCATCCAGATATTTATATAAATTCCAGGTAAGATAAATTGTATTATCTTGAGGATTATTCTGAATTCCTGTATCTTTTTCAATTATATAAATACCGGTCAAATTGTGGTTGCCATATTTTTCAATTGTTGTTTTGGCTACCCACTGAACCCAGCCCGAATTTGCTCCGGCTCCAATGATACCTTTTATTTGCCATTTTGATTTCTGTTTTATAAAATCAAAACATCTCTTCGCCTTGGAATTATTATCTTCAATTGCCGTGTTTATATATTTTATATTTTTATTATCAATCAAAGGAAAAATTCTATCCCAATAAACATCAGAACAATCAATTATCAGGGAAGGGTTTATCTCTTTAAGTAAGGCTTCGAATGTGTTGCTATATATATCTACTTGATATTTCTTTATGTTTAAATGACTCCGCTCTTTATCGCAATCTTTTATATCGATACAGTGCAAAATACTGTTTTTTAATATGCTTGATAATACTTCGTGCTCATTAAGAATAATCTTATCAAGGAAACTAAGAAGACCCATGCCTATATTCCCGGCAAATCCTAAAACTACAATATTTTCCACTATATTGTCCTTTGTTATAAAACGACTTAATCTTAGTAATGTATGCTTTTAAATATATTGCATTTTATTTCAATTAAAATCTTTTAATCTACAAAAAATATCAATCCTACCGGGTGCTTAAATGAAATCCGAAACTAGCCCGCAACTTCAGCCTTGGGCTAGTGCTATTTAGAAACCTCTTAAAACTTATACCCCATCATGATGTAGAAGAAGGTAGCTCTCGGGTTAAAGGCCAGTGCAGTCAATACTGGAGGAGTTCCAGTTTTTTGCAAAGATTGTTGTATCTCAAGAGTATTATCACGAGTTCCTTTGGCTGCATCTCCTGCATATACAGCAGAACCACCTAAACTCCAATTGACCCCTTTATAGTCCACATCATATTGAATATCATATTCTTTAAACAGATGCTTACCAAGACTTCCTACCTGTCTACCTGTCACCACATCAGTTGTTACATAGCGAGAGTTGGACTTAGATTCGGTAGAGGCAGTTGTGGAAGACCCCCCGGCCACACCATACCAGGCATCCTGAGATTTATGCTTATCTACATGCCAGAATGCCAGCATAAGTTTCCCCCATTCGCCAAGCTTCACTTTTAGATTAATTGACTTGCCCACCATATTTTGCCAGCTCACCTGGTCAGCTATACCATAGTAAACGTGGTTTAAATGAAAAAGGTTCTGGAAGGTGCTTTTCTTTCCATCTGCACGATTTGGATCCCCGCTACCCACATCGTACTCTACACCTATACGAAATTTCTTTTGTATTGTGTAACCTGCATCAAAAGCAAAGGCAAAAGAATCGTAGCGAACTTTTTCCTTATAGAGCTTTCTATCTTTAGCAATAATACTGCTCGCGCCCGGATTCGTTGGATCATAGGGTGTATATACATTATAGATAGTTCCTTTCGAAGAACCCCAGGTTGTATCCCAGGCCGGTTGAATTTCCTCACCACTTTTACCGGTTTGAATCGCATACTCAAAGGTCCAGTCAAAAGGAATGGTAGCTACCATAGCACCCTGTTCATTCTTCTTGGTTCGGTTAGTAAGTCTTGCTCCAAAGGTCAAGAGATTGTCTCTCTGTTTGGTTCTATCCTGAACGGTAATCTGTGCATTAGGGATTGTATATGCTGGTGCATTAGCCTGAGTCCAGGTTTTATGAATTCCGAGGTAATACAGATCCATATTAAATTGTTCGTGCAATTTTAAAGTATTATACCATCCGGTAAAATAGGCATCTCCTGCTGTAGCCGTACTAACATTTCCTACTATATCCGAATCTTTTTCCGAGATAACCATTCCCCAGGCATGGGAGCTGAGATACTTACTCTCATGCTTAAAACGCAGGCCATCAAAACTTCTTCCCACATTCATCCAGTCAAGGTGAGCCACCAAACGCAAATCGCCGTATGCCATGATTTGCCTGCCTGCTTGAAGGTTTAAATCCATCGGAAGGTTTTTCACTTCAATCCAGGCTTCCCGGATATCTACCGATTCCGAAGTATTGGCGTTTGCAGTACCCAGACCGTTGATAGAACCTGTTTGACCTCCCCAGACTCTCGCATCCTGAAAAGTTATTTTCCCTTCAACATCTTTAGAAAAATTCGTGCTGATGGAAAACTGAACTTTCTGTCCGACAAATTCCACATTGTCCGCTTCCTTGTTCTGAATGTAGGTCACCTGTTTTCCTGTGCTATCAAGAATCGGTGTTGTACCATCGCTTGCAACAGCTTTTACCGTTGCAGTGTGCTTATTGCTATAGTCATAATTTCTCTTGAACTCAGGTCGAAAACGAATCAGCCCCCCAAATTTTAGATTGTTAATCCAATCCGGTACTTTCTTTTCTTCTGAAGCCTTAGGTTCAATCGTATTAACAGTTGGCGTTTCCTGGGCATTTATATAAGTAAAGCATACAAATAGGCTTAAAAACAAACCACTTCTTCTTATCCAAATAAATTTACTTTCCAAACATTACTCCTTTAATTTAACCTATATATTTTCATATATTTCAGTTTTAACTTACAGTTTTGCTCCACAGTGCTTACAGTATTTTGCGTCATCATCATGTCCTTCGAGAGAACATTGCATGCAGGCGACCGTATTTACCTGTTTCTGAGCATTTGCCAACTCAACAGAAACGATTCCCGTAGGAACAGCAAGGATAGCATAACCGAGAATCATCACAGCAGAGGCGATAAACTGACCCAGGGTAGTTTTGGGAGCTATGTCTCCATATCCTACTGTAGTCAGGGTGACAATCGCCCAGTATATACTTTTAGGAATATTCGTAAATCCATTTTCCGGGCCTTCAATCAGGTACATAAAAGTTCCCATAATTAATACCACACTCAAGACAGCTCCTAAAAATACAGTTATTTTATAACGACTTCGTTTTAAAGCTATCCATAATATTTCAGCTTCTCCTAAATAACGAGATAACTTAAGGATTCGGAAAACTCTCAGTAGACGAACGGAACGAACTACTAATAAATATTGAGCGGATATTGCAAAAAGACTCAAGTAAGTAGGGAGAGTAGATAGAAGATCAATTAAACCTAAAAAACTAAAGATATATTTTAAAGGACGTTTTACACAATAAATTCGAGCCATATATTCAATAGAAAAAAGAATGGTAAAAGACCATTCAACCATTTTAAAAATGTCTCCATATATTTTTTCCAGACCTTCTACACTCTCTAACATTACTGTTAGAACAGATAATACAATTGCCCACAAAAGAACTATATCGAAGGTTTTACCCCAAAAAGTATCCGCTTCAAAAATGATTTCGTGCATTTTGTAGCGAAGCGTACCCTGTTTAAATACTTCTTTATCTTCCATAACTGTATCCGATTTTATTATCGGATACTTACATGGTTTTTTACTCCGGATTATTTGATAGGTATCACAGGCCTTAAAAGGAAAAAATCCCTTATCGTTGAGGTACGTGGCATTGCAAACAATTCACCCTCAGTCCATGAGCAGGTTTTAGAATTTCCGGACTACTCTCACTTAAGTGACAGGCTATACAATTTTTCCTGTCCTGCAAACGATGGGGGATATAGGGTGGAGAAAGGGCCTGAACCTTATTTAAAACCCCTGTCAATCTATAACCCACAAAATCTGTCTTCTGAAACTGAGAGTTTGATACAGAAGGAACGTGACATTGTCTGCAACTTAATTGAAAAGCATGAGGTGTAACTTTTGCAAGTTTCCCTTCCCTGGCAGCTTTACCTTCTTCATGACAGGAAAGGCAATTCTCCCGCCCCCATTCTTCTACAGAATGAGGGATGGTTGGGGGAGCTCCTTCATAAGCTCGGTTCGTATATCGCTTTTCTCTAAAAGAGTCCAGTTTCGCCTCCTTTTCTGATTTACAGGCAAACAGCATTAAAAAGGAAAATAAAAGAGTAAGGATTTTCATAGTTCTCTCCTTAGCCTACTTTTTCAATACGAACCGCACATTTTTTATAATCGGGCTGCTTGGAAATGGGACAATGGGCATCAAGAGTTACCACATTTATTATCTTTGACTCATCAAAGAAAGGTACAAAAACAGATCCGGAAGGCGGATTTCCCCGACCGTTCACCCTTGCCGGAAGAATAATGCTTCCTCTTTTGCTAATTACTTTCACCTGATTGCCATCACTAATGCTCAAAGAGCGAGCGTCTTCCGAATTCAATTCGATATAAGAAGCCGGTACAGCTCTATGAAGTTGCGGAACCCTTCGGGTCATAGAACCTGTATGCCAGTGTTCCAATACTCTTCCCGTACAAAGCCAGAATGGATATTCTTTATCAGGTTCTTCCGGAGGAGCCTGATAGGGCCTTAACCAAATAATTGCTTTATTCTGATGAGCCTTATTTCCATAGAAAGAAATTCCTTCTCCTTTCTTTACATAAGGATCATAACCTTCCCTGTAGCGCCAGCGCGTTTCCTTTCCATCGACTACCGGCCAGCGTAGTCCTCTGACTTTTTGTAGTAATTCATAAGAACCCACATCTTTTCCGGTTCCGAGGGTTAAACTACGATATTCTTCAAAAAGACCTTTCCCCTGCTCTTCTTCTGTTTTCCAGGGAAAAAGCTTCTCAAAACCCATCCGCCTGGCTACTTCGATGAGCTGCCAGGAATCTGCTTTACTTTCTCCGACAGCGCTTACCAGCTTATTCCATTGCTGAGTCCTTCTTTCACTATTTCCAAAACAGGCTTCTCTCTCAACCCACATCGCTGATGGCAATATTACATCTGCAATTTCAGTAGTAGGTGTCGGATAAACATCGGAAACAACAATAAAGGGTTTATGTTCTCGAATTCCTTTCAAGAACTTATCTCTATCAGGAAGAGTTACCATAGGATTAGTGACCTGTATCCACATCACTTTTAAGGTTCCGGCTTTTAACTTACGGAACATAGCAATCGTATGATTAGAAGGTTTATCGGGTATGGTTCCGGCAGGCACTCCCCAGACTTTTTCTACTTCAGCCCTGTGAACCGGATTTTTAACTACTCTTCCTGCCGGTAAAGCATGAGTCAGAGTTCCTACTTCTCGAACCGTTCCGCAGGCACTCGGTTGACCGGTTAAAGAAAAAGGACCATTTCCCGGTTCACTGATTTTACCTGTTAGAAGGTGAATGTTGTATACAAGATTATTAATCCAAGTTCCTCTCGAATGCTGGTTCATACCCATACACCAGAGACTGACTACTTTCTTTTCCGGGTCTGCAAACCAGGAAGCCAGTTCCTGTATTTTACTCGCGGGAACTCCGCTTATCCTGGAAGCATATTCAGGAGTATAAGTTTCTAAAAACTTCTTATATTCATCAAAGCTAACCAGTTCCGCTGCTAAAGGATCTTTTGGATTTTTTTCTTCCTCGAGACCAAAGCCTATATCATTCTCGCCTTTCTTAAACAATACATGTTTTTTGATAAAATCTTCGTTTACTCTTCCGAGACGAACAATCTCATGGCAGATAGCATTGGCGATAGCCAGATCGGAATGGGGACGAAATTCCAAAAATAAATCAGAAGATTCAGTGGTTCTGGTATGCCTCGTTCCAATATCAACAATTTTGACCCAGGAAGCCGTTCTTTTACGTTCTAAAATGCGTGAGAATAAAACCGGGTGCATTTCCGCCATATTATTTCCCCACAGAACAAACACATCACCTTTCTCAAAATCATCGTAACAACCCATGGGCTCGTCTTTACCGAAGGTTGTAATAAAACCGGTAACAGCACTCGCCATACATAAACGGGCATTTGCTTCGATATTATTGGTTCCGATTCCACCTTTCATCCACTTAGAACCGGCATAGCCATCCTGAATTGTCCATTGTCCGGATCCGTACAATGCTACCGAATCTTTCCCGTGTTTTTCTACAGATTCTTTGAATTTAGCTGCGATAAGACTTAGAGCTTCTTCCCAGGTACTCTCTGTAAGTTTTCCATTTTTTCGAATCTGCGGTTTCTTAAGTCTATCCTTCCCGTAGAGAATTGCCGGCAAATGATAGCCTTTTACACAGAGTAAGCCTTTATTTACCGGATTTTGTTTGTCTCCGGCAACGGCAACGACCTTATCATTTTTCACCCCGACCATAACTCCGCAACCGGTTCCACAAAAACGACAGGGAGCTTTGCTCCATTTGATTTCTGCATCGTTTAGAAGTTTCTCGGAAGATTCTTTTTTACAATTCGTAAAAATACTACTTCCCGCAACAGAAGCTGCATAGGCAGCAGCAACTTTCTTAATAAATCCTTTTCGTGAAACCCTTTCAGAAGGACTATTCATAACTAAATTCTCCTGACTCATCTATAAAAGTATCTTCAATATTTGTAAATACAATATTCGTAAGTACTACATCTTTTACACTACTAATCTTTTCAGTAACTTCCGTGTCTTCTTCTAAGGTAGAAGTATCGGTGACTACAACCAAATGTGAGTTCTCGACATTTTCTACACTTACTCCTCGAATATGAAGAAGAGATTGAATCACCTCTTCTTCTTTACCCGGAACTACCTCTACTATTAAGGAAGAAACAGGCATAAGCTACTGCGCATAACGCTTCTTAAAAGCATCCGAAGCTTTCTTGCGGGCTTCTTTTTCAGCAGGACTCATTTTCCCTATGAACCACTGGTGCATAGGACTGTTTAAAATCTCATTCATCCGTTTTTCCACGGCAGAGGCCTGGGCTGCTTTACCCGAACGTTTTCCTTTTTCGATTACTTCTTTTAACTCAGGAATGAATTCGTGGTAGAACCTGTCAGCTACCTCATACATTCCGTGCCATTGTGTATAGTCCGGCCCCATCATGGCTGCTCCGTGTCTGGCTCTACGACCTTCATGGTGCCATAAGAAGAAATAGGTGAACTCTATCTTATCATCAAAAGTAACATCAGCAGAAATTAAGCCCCCGGAGCGAATCATATTATATAGTTCCGTAGCCGGTTTTCCAAATTTACCGTTATAAAGTTCTACGAGATTATCAAACTGCTTATACCAGTTTGCAATCCATTCATCACCGTGACAGCTCTTACAAACCTTTTCCATGTCTTTACGACGGTTCTCCCAGGTTTTTACTGTCTTTCCGGATTTTTTCGCGCCTTCATCTATCTTTTCTGAAACCGGAGGTCTGAGTGTCCAGGAAATACGCGCTCCCACATCGTGTGTGATAGGTAAATCTTTTGTAGCTCCCATATGACAACTCGAACAGGTAGGTCCCTGCTCATAATGAGTTCCGGGAAGCCATTCTCTTTCGTTCATTCCTTTTACAAATCGTTCCCGGTTAGCAGTAAAAGCAATTCCGTGTTTGGATTCATTATAAATTTCTAATTGAGGATGATCGGGACCCATATGACATCTACCGCAGTTTTCGGGCTGTCTGGATTGTGCCATGGAGAAATTATGCCTCATGTGACAGGCCGAACAGGCTCCTCTTGAACCATCCGGGTTCAAACGACCGATACCTGTATTGGGCCAGGTTGCCGGATCTAATTTACCATTGGCTAATACTTTAATTTCAGAACCGTGGCATTGTAAACAACCCGATACGGCAGCAGGAGACTCTTTCGTTTTCTCTCCCTTTTCGTTAAACTCTGTAAAGCCCTCTACAACTTCTGCTAAAACGTTATCAAGACTTCCCAATATTTTTCCTGCATCGGAATGGTGACTATCCTGAAATTCTTTATATTCTTTGGGGTGACAGTTAGAGCAATCCTTTGGAGATACGATAGTTGCAATCGTTTTTCCCTCGTGTTCAAAGGCATCCTTATCACCCTTATCGGCTTTATGACAATTATAACAACCCACACCACTTTGTGAGTGCTTACTTTCTTTCCACTGTCCGACGATACCCGGTGTTTTGGTTGTATGACAGGATACGCAATCTTTATTTTCTGACGTAACCACTGCATTGGGATGATCTAATACTCGATTTCTCCCTCCCTCTATCCAGGCAACGATAAGAAGAGAGAGCATAAAAAAAATAGAAAGGACAGCTACCACCACTTTCTTTGTATTTAAACTCATCTCCCCAGCTTCCGAATCCGTAGAAAATAATTTTTTTAAAAAATCCTTCATTCGATTCCTCTTATATTCTCTCTTCCATTAATGACTATAATGTAAAACAATGGCTTCCCATACTGTCATGACAACAAGCACAACAACCCCAACAATACCCAAAAAAATGCTTAGTTCGCGGTTTTTATTTTTTCTTCTAAAGAAGTTATCAATCAAAGGCCACATCATTAGCATAAACGCTCCGGCTCCGAGGCTTAAGACAGCAAAGGTTAGAGAGGTAAGCTTTAACCAGCGAAAAGTAAAATAGAAATACCATTCCGGCTTAATATGTGGCGGCGTTACCAGAGGATTGGCTTTCTCTTCAAGACCGATAGGGAATATCACAGACAAAATCGTGATAAAAAACATAAGGCTTACTCCCAGGGCTATTTCCGAAAGCAAATGATCGGGAAAGAAGGGAAAAGTTTTGGGTTTATTTTCTTCTTTTTCAAACTTAAACTCGGTTACTCCTAATAAGCGAATGAACATGATATGCACACCGAGAAGAATAAACATCACGGTTGGTAATACACCGATGTGAATCACAAACATTCGGGAAAGAGTTTCTTTTCCGATTTTTGAACCGGCACGCATAAAGTCAGCTATCATAGGCCCTATGGCCGGGACTGATTCGGTGATATTACCGGCCACTGTAAGCCCCCAGTAGGATAGCTGCTCATAAATAAGAGAATAACCGGAAAATCCAAATATTAGAGTAACGATTAATAGACTTACTCCTATCATCCAGTTGATTTCTCTCGGTTTACGATAGCCACCGGTAAAGAAAACTCTCATCATGTGCAAAATAACAGCTATCACCATGAAGTTAGATGCCCAGCGGTGAATGCTTCGGATATACCACCCGTAGGGAACTACTTCTGTAATATGCTTCACACTTTCATAGGAAGTTTCCTGCCCCGGGTTATAATAAAAAGACAACATAATCCCTGTGGCTACCTGAACCAGAAAGAGATAGGCAGGAGTTCCCCCCAGACACCACCACCAGTGTTTTAAATGCCCCGGCACAGGCTCCGAACCCAGCTCTTTCAGTGACTCCGGGTCAAGAGGAATTCGTTCTTGAAACCAATTTTTTAATGCTTTCATGTAGTTTCTATCAGAGCGTAAATCGCTCCCCCCTCGATTACAAGTTCCAGTGCCTTTAAACTTTGTTCGGCTTTTTTAGGAGGACCCTCGGTAGCTTTTCCGCTGGTATCAAAGGCACCTCCGTGACAGGGACAAAAATACCTGTTGTTTTTATCTTCCCAGTGCACCTTGCAACCGAGATGTGGACAGCGACTCGAAAAAGCTATATAAGGATTTATACCACTTCCTGTATTAGTAAGGAGGTATTTTTCCCCACCGGGAGCAACAAAAGTATAGCTTTCACCCTGCTTTACCTCATCCACTGAGGTGATATAAATTTTAGATTTTTTGCGTTTTTTCCTTCCCGGGAAAAGAAAGTTCAGCAGCAATTCCCGCTTTGCTTGTAACAGGCAGATAAGGCTAAGATTTTTGGGTTTACAGGGAAAGCTTTCGTAAACTTTTTCATCAAAAATCGCTTGTACCTGTGCAGGGATATAGTCTTTTTGACTATATGCCAGCCAAAAACGAGTTACACGCACGGGTAGATTTATCAGCAGATGGACTTTATCAAACAATTCGGGAAGAATTTTCTAAAATCCCGGACCACAGAGTCAATCCTTCGATTTCCCTAACAGATGCTTTGATGTCAGCCTTTGCTATCTTTTCTCAAAAGAACGCATCGCTTCTTGAGTTTGAAAGAGAAAAAGTGAAGAATAAAAATCTTCAAAGTATATACAAGATTCAAGAGATACCCTCTGACACTCAAATGAGAGAAATTGTTGATGAAGTTTCAACAGGAGCTTTCAGGAAAATATATAAAAACCTTTTTTCAAAACTTCAGCGTGGCAAGGTTCTCGAATCTTATCGTGTCCTTGATGATTATTATATTCTTTCCGGAGACGGAACCGGATTCTTCTCCTCAGAGAAAATTCATTGTAAATCCTGTCTTGTAAAGAATAAGAAAAGTGGAACTCTCTACCAGCATATGATGTATGGTGCCTGTATTGTGCATCCGGATAAGAAAGAAGTTATCCCTCTTATGTTTGAACCTATTACAAACGAAGATGGGAAAACAAAAAATGACTGTGAGTTAAACGCCTCTAAACGATTTATTGAAGATTTTAGAAGAGAGCATCCTCATTTAAAAACAATATTTGTAGAGGATTCTCTGTTTTCAAATGCTCCCCACATTGAATTACTGAAAGAGAAGAATCTATCCTTTATCATAGGTGCAAAAGAAAAAAATCACAAACACCTTTACAATCAACTTGATAAGCTACAGGAATTAAAAAAGACAGAGCAATTCTGTATAGAGAAAGATAGATTTTCTCATTACTTTTCTTTTACAAACCAAATTTCTTTAAATGAGACTTCAGAACTCAAAGTCAATGTTCTTGAGTATAAGCAGGTTGATAAAAAAGAGCATATGATTGCTTTTAGCTGGGTTACAGATATTGAAATTACAAAAGAAAATGCTTATGAATTGATGCGAATCGCGAGAGCACGATGGAAGATAGAAAATGAAACCTTCAATACTCTGAAAAATCAGGGTTATCACTTTGAACACAATTATGGACATGGCAGTAAGAATTTGTCTAATAACTTTGCAACTCTTATGATACTTGCTTTTCTTGTAGATCAGATCCAACAATCAAGCTGTGCATTATTTCGAAAAGCACTTGGAACTTTTCATGCAAAAAGATTGTTCTGGCAAAAGATAAGAAACTTGTTTGAAATATTTGAATTTTCATCTATGGAGCAACTATTCCAGGCTATTGCTTATGGATTTAAAGCAAATATTTCTATAGGAGAAAATTCATCATAGCGAGATTTTTAAAAACAGTGAAAAATTTTCTGAAGGAGCTATTCATTCATTTTTCCTTGTACTAATTTTACTATGATTTTAGCTCAATTTTTACTATACATAAGTATTTTGGGTTCTTTTCCTCGAAGGAAATCCGGAAGTTATGGATTAAAAAACAGGCTTAAAGAAGCCTTGTACTCTAAAGCGGGAATTGCTGAAAGTTCAGAGCAAATTTCCCTAAAGTTCCATAACTTACACCTAAAGCAACAAACATGACGAGCGTTTGAAAAAAACCTTTTCTGGAGGTTTCATCTTTTATTTGAGGATTATTCTCATTTTCCATCTAACTCAGAATCCTATAAGTAGTGTGCTATAAATTGATAGTATAAAGAAGATACAACTCCCCCATATCCCTTCCCTGTAGTTTAACAGGAATTTAGTGATTTGTAATTGATTTAAATCAAGAAAATCTTACTTTTTATATTTTTTTCTCGTAAGCGAGCCATCGATGACTCGCTATATTTTCCAAAAAAGTAGAGGCTTCCTACTTCTTGCTCATTAATTTGTAGGTTATAGGAACAATAAAGAGAGTGAGTAAGGTGGAAAATAGAATTCCCCCGATAATAGAAATGGCCATCGGGATACGCGTTTCTGCACCCGGTCCGAGGGCCAGGGCTGCCGGGATAGCTGCCGCCAGAGAACTTAAGGAAGTCATGAGAATGGGACGAAGCCTCTGGGGACAGGCGCATAACAGGGAGCGAAGGGTGCTTTTGCCTTCTTCTTCTTTTTGGCGGCTAAACTCTACCAGTAGGATGGAGTTTTTCTTTACAATCCCTAAAAGCAAAATGAAGCCTATGAAACTGTAAACGTTCAAAGAATATCCGCTATGATAAAGTGCTGCTATAGCACCCGTAAAACTAAAGGGCATAGATAAAAGAATGATAAAAGGATACTTAAAACTATTGAACTGGCTCGCAAGAATCATGTAAGAAATAAGCGTACCTAAAACCATAGCATAAATCAGACTTTTAAAAGCATCTTCGGTGCCCTTAGCATTTCCGGTTCTTTCGAGTATATAAGCTTTGGGTAAAATCTTCCTGGCCAGCTCTAAAGCCTGCTCAATAGATTCTTCCTGACTTTTTCCCTTACCCGGATTGGCAAAGAAGGTAATCGAGCGAGAACGATTCAGCCTGGTGATAACCTGTATTGCATCTTCTTTCTTTAAGGTTACCAGCTCTTTCAGGTTAACAATTTCTCCATAGTTATTTCTTAAACTTACAAGCTCTATATCCTTTCCGCTTAAACCTTTTGTACCGGTTTTCATGCCCACGCGAATATCATAGTTTTTACCGTTCTCTGTAAATTTACCGGCTTTTCGACTACCGATAAGGGCATTTAAAGTAGTGCCTATGTTGGCCATGCTCACACCAAATTCGGCTGCTTTTTTTCTATCCGGAATTATTTTTATCTCAGGTTGTCCTTCTTCATAGTCTGTATCTACATCCAAAAGCACCTGTTGCTTTATAAATTCCTTTTTTAGTATTTCAGAATATTCTGCAAGCTTTTCCCAGTCCGGTCCGCTTAAAGAAAGCTCTACCGGGAAACCTCTTCCGCTGGAAAATCCCCTGAGGGATAAATCCTGGATAAAAGCTTTCATAGAAGGATTTAAAGAATTTAACTCTTTTCTAAAAAGAGCGATTAGCTCTCCCTGAGTCCAGTTCTTCCGAGTATTCGGATTGATGGGTCTTTTGTCCTTGTCTTTTAAAGAGACAAAAAACATGGCCGTATTCACTTCTCCTCCATTAAAGCCCCCTACTGCCATAAAAACTTTATCGACCGCCTGATTCTTTGCCAGGTAAGCTTCAATTTTTTTCATTTCCTCATCTGTTTTTTCTATGGAAGTACCTACAGGTAAGCGTGCTCTAATAAAGAGTTTGCTAATATCTCTTGAGGGACTAAATTCTTTTTTTACATGCGGATAGTAATAAAAGGAAAGAAAGAAGACAGAGAAAGTAAGAATCAGGGTTAGAACCGGGTATTTCAGTGTGAAATACAGAGCCCTGCGGTATCGATTTTCTGAATAATTTAGGAAGCGAGACATGGTTCTATCGAAGGCATTGGATTCATCGGCTGTTTTTAAAAACTGAGAAGAACGCATGGGAGTAAAAGTCAGGGCTTCGAATAAGGAAAGAAGCACGGTAACCGAAACAGTAAGCCCGAATTCTAAGAAGTATTTTCCGATAACCCCCGGCATAAAAGCTACCGGCATAAATATGGCTGCAATGGAAAGTGTGGAAGCAAGGGCAGCGAGGCTCACCTGTTTGGCTCCATCGAGAGAAGCACTTACCTTGTCTTTTCCCGATTCCTTATGCCTTGTGATGTTTTCTAAAACCATAATGGAATCATCCACTACAATACCTGTAGCCAGAGTGAGGGCAAGAAAAGTAAATGTGTTGAGTGTAAATCCAGCTAAATATATAAAGAAAAGTCCACCGATAAGAGAAGTCGGAATGGAAAACAGAATATTTACCGTAGAAGAAAAATTACCTAAAAAGATCCGGCAAACAAAGGCAGTAAATAGCACGGCTAAAAAAATAGTAAATTGCAGTTCTCCGATAGCTTCTTCTACATAAGTTGAATTATCGCTGGCTATATCGATATGAAAACCGGGAGGAAGTTCTTTTTTTAGATCTTCTAACTTCTTCTTCACCGCTCTTGCCACTTCTACTGTATTGGCTCCCCGAATTTTTCTAACTCCGAGACTCATAGCGGTCTTACCGTTAAAACGGGAAATTCGCCTGACGTCTTCGAGTCCGTCTTCAATTTCTCCTACACTCGAAAGTCGGATGTTTCGGTAAACCGGAACTCCTCTTCTTGTGTTGATATAAATCTTTTGAATTTCCTCTACTGTCGGAACGTTACCGAGACTTCGAACCGAGATTTCTTTTTTCTTATTTTCTAACCTACCGGCAGGAATCTCTATATTCTGTTCGCTTAATGTATTTAAAACATCATCCGGGGTAATCTCGTATTGTTTTAGTTTTAGGGGATCCAACCAGATGCGAATATTTCTTTCGAGATAACCTCCGTAGATCATATCTCCAACTCCGGGCACAATTTGGATTCTATCCCGCAGGTAATCTTTGATAAACATAGAGAGATCTTTTAAACTTTTATCTGTAGTAACCGCAAGCCACATAATAGGATAGTCTTCCGGGTTACGCTTGGTGATAACCGGTGGATCCATTTCCGGTGGTAATTTATTCATCACAGCCGATAGCCGCGATTGGATTTCCTGTATAGCAACATCTACGTCACGCGATAATTCTAATTCGAGGGTAACATTGGCAAGCCCCCTCCTGGAACTGGAACGAATCTCGATGAGCCCTTCGATAGGTATTAAAGCTTCCTCCACATAATCCACAATATCGGATTCCATGATCTCCGGAGAAGCTCCTTCGAGGGTAAAAGCAAGGTTGATTACCGGGAAATCGATATCCGGGTTTTCGGAAATTCCCAGCCGCTTATAAGAAATAGCTCCCAAAAGAATTAAAGCCAGCATTAGCATCCAGGCAAAAACCGGGTTTTGAATTGATATACGGGATAACATAGCGATTTCGATGATAATTTTTAGCTCGGAGTTTTTACGAGTATAATTTCCTTTTTTCTTAACCCATGCCTTTTCTAACCCACGATTTTAATCGTGGATTAAGGAAAAGGAAATATCACCAGGTTATGGTAAGTTTGTATGTGGTATACTTTTGGCCCTTTACTTCCTCTATAACTACATTTTTTACATAGGAACCATACATAGATACATAGCCTCTCAGGTAACCTTCTATTAAGCTTATAGGTTGCGGCACAGTTGTGATACAAACAGCTTTTCCATTTTCATAGCTTTCGGTATCAAACCTTTGCCATTTCGGTGCATTACGTACTGCCCCCAGGAATAAAGTATTCAGATTTTTAAGAATCTTCTCTGTTGAGTCTAAGCCCTGGGAGGCAAAAAGTTCTTTGGCACCACTAACAACTTTTTTACCAAGAGTTACCATTACTTGCGGAGTAACTTTTTCACCAACCTCTCTTGTCATAGTACAAAACTTGTCCCAATCATACCACTCCTCATCTTTCATTCCATCTACCAGTTTCTTATACTCTGGAAACACGAGGGTGGCGGACAACATGCCACCGATGATGTTCTTATAAAATAAACCTTGCAACTCTGCCATTATAAACTTTCCTATAGTTTTTTATTCGCAATGTATATGATCTGCATTTAAGAGTAAGCTAAAACTTACAGTCTGTAATATTTTTCTTGAGTAAAAAAGTGTCAATCGTTTTTGAAAAAATAAATTAGATATATTAGATATATATAAATAATCAAAACTATTATTTTCTAAAAGATTCATACCATATCATTCTGAGCCAACTGAGCTTGAGAATGTGGGTTCATGATACGCTTACCTTTTAAGACTCCCATTGTAGAGTCCTCCTTGTATTGTGATACTTCAAGGAGAGTTATAGATTTGATTCTTGTGAAGGAGTTTTTGTATTAGATAGGGAGGGAAAAGTAGAGAAGAATCGATGCAATGATGTGGGCATATTCATACTGCACAAGCAGTTTTTTTCAAGGTCCCGAGAATCGTCCGACGTGACGGCGACTGCAATGGGTCATGTCGGACATTCTCTCGTTAGAGAGCTGTTTTTTGAATATTACAATAAAAGCACCTTTCAACTTCTGGCAAATTTTAATAAGAATGTATAATCTCCCTTATCTGCCATTTTCAAACTCTGTATATAATAAATTCTTAACTTTGATTCTTGAAATAAATCATATCTTCCCCAACTAAATACCTGTCGATCAAATACATTTTTAGCTATTATATCTGCCATGAGTCTGGAATGCCTTCCGTTTCCATTAGGAAAAGGGTGAATAGCAACTAAGCGATGTTTAAATCGTATAGCAATTTCATCTTCAGAAAATAATTTATTCTCTATCCAGTAATTACAATCATCAAGCAAGTTTTTGATTTTAATGCCAATTTGGAATTTATCTACTCCGATATTTTTATTTGAAAGACGATATTTACCAGCCCACTTCCAGACATCACCGAACATTTTTTTATGAAGTTCAAGAATAAATTTTTCAGAAAAAACTTGATTCCTTTTAAACTTTTTCACCAGCGACCATTCAACTGCTTTTTCAATATTCAGTTCTTCAAATTCATTCAATTCTTCTCTATTGGAAATTGTTTTTATTTTTAATTCGACTTTTTCTTCTGGACTCAGTGGAGTTTGACCAAATACATATTGTAAATCATCTAATCCCATAAATAACCTGGCATATCATCCATAATCTTTTTTTTTCTCTCATTTATTGCTTCTTCTAATCTTTCTTTGGAAATTTCTTGATCCTCCAATTTCATAGTAAGACTGGTTCTTTGAATAATTTCCGTTGCCAGCTCTAATGCTCTTTTTTCGATTAATTTTTCGAGAGATTTATCTCTGGGAATGAAACCATAAACAAATTCCATGTCCATAGCTTGAGCGAAATCTTTTAGAGTTTTGAGAGTAACTGTACCGACTTTTTCACGTTTTTCCATATTACTAACACTCTGGGGGGAAATACCCATCCGTCTGCCGAGCTGCTTTAGGGTCATTTTCAATGCCGTGCGGATGCTATATATCCAGCCTTCACCAGGGAGTTCAAAAGTATCAATTGAGGAAAAAATAGAAATTTTTTTATCTACCTGTTTCAGGATTAATTTTTGTTTTAGATCTTTCATCATCTTATAGGCTTAATATAATTCAATAATCTCAGCCTATAAGATGAATTACAAGCATATTTTTCATTCTAAAGATTGAATGTTGTGATTTTTTGAATTAAATGAACCAAGGCAGTGTATTCCTGTAAACGTTCGGTATTTTTATTATTCTTTTTTCGACAGCAGCAGGTTGCCAGACGGAAAGTCTTTCCAGTCCCATACACTCTTCTATAGTTGCATTTCTTCTATTGCTATTTTCAACAATTTCAAATACTTCCGAATTTAGAGCGTCCTGAGTAAATCGGGATGGTAGCCCTCATTTAGGGGAACTTTTACTATAGAACCTACGGTTCTGTGCTGTTTTACTTTCTTCTCTGCCAATTTCTCTTCTTTGAGGCTTCCATCATCAATACCGCTTGCTCTTTGTAGGTAGTTTTCGGCAGCTTTATCTTTTGGATCTTTTTCTAAGACCTGTCTGAACTGACCGATGGCTTCATAGAATTTCTGATCTTTATATAGTTCAATTCCTTTTTCAAAGTCAGGTCTGGTTTCTAGTTTCAGATCGATAATTCTTTTGCTATTACCATTCAGGATTTCTATCACTCCGACAGCTTTATTTTTTCCCTTTACCTTTACCGTGTCTACCTTTCTATAAGAATACTTATTTTTATTATGGTAATATGTAACAGGTAACACATCTTTCTTCCGAAGATAGAGCCATTTGATTTTCTTTTGAAATCCGCACTTCGGACAATTTCTGTTACGACAGGAATTGTAAGAAATATCAATAATACCGGGAGTTTTTGTATTGGATAGGGAGGGAAAAGTAGAGAAGAAGCGATACAATGATGTGGGCATATTCATACTGCGCAAGCAGTTTTGTTCAACGTTAACTTATACACAATAGCTCATCATACATCTGTTGTGCGAAAGATTCGACGATTTTCTAAACAACTTTATTTAATATTATTTATCTCGTTGGAATTATTTTTTAACGAAGAATTATTTGAGTCTGAAAGTTCAACCCCTTTCTTTTTTGCTCCTTATATTTTTGCTTGTCTATATCTTTATACACTTTCAAGATTATTTTTTTGCTTCTTCAGCTTTCTCATTTTCGGTGACTTCTCTTTTAAAAATTTCGCATGCAAGGGGGTTTATTCCCCTCCCCGTAAAAGATGCTAAAAAGATGCGTCTTTAAATAACCAAATGACTAAATTATCCATGCTTACGCAACGTTACTTGTAGTGAGTAGCCGACATCCAAGTTTGGCGTATCGAACTACTGTCCGGACAACACACAACGAACGTAGACGGTATTGGTCTTACTGTAGTAGGAGACATTGCCATTGATGAAACTGACGGCAAACGCGGTGAAAATACTGCTGGACGACGAAGACCAATAATAGTTGACAACGGTATTTGGAAATAAATGATTAATCGAAGGAAAAGTGTAGTTACCGCAGCTGCTTAAATCGTTCGGCATGGTTTTATTCGTACAATGAATTAACGTCTTTAACTCATTCTTGGTCGTTACACGCCAACTGCCAGCACCTTTTCCCGCAAAGCTTAATGTATTACAACTATCAAACAAAGCTCCGCTGGTTAAAACCGTTCCATTATCACACGTACTATCATTTGAAGAACAAAACTGTTTTTGAACTGCTCCATATTTAGTTCCAGAATCTCCTGTTCCGGTACAATCATTGGTTCCACTATTCCAAGTTTGACCTTGGGTGCATTTCATAAACGTTAATGTTTGGGCTGTATAGTCTTGACCTCCAAAATTCCCGGCTACCCCTACAAACTTTAATGTTCCATTGCATTGGTCTGTAAATGTTCCCCAGGCGTAGGTCTCTGTGCCTCCGGGTCTGCCTTCTAAGCAAGGAACTCCACAACTCACATCTATATTGCTTACAGTTGCATTTGCTGTGCCTGTTCCATTGCTTACTGTGCAAGTTTGACTGCTCGGCTGCGTTTTTACAGTTACTGTATAACTACTACCACTATTCACTGCCGCATCAAAGGTATAAGAACCACTTGCACTGATTGACTTATCTACACTACCATTGGTTAATACTACTGTTCCGGTCAGACCGCTCACCGTCCCACCAAGTGTGTATTGTATCGTATATAAAGCACTGGCTACACTCGAAGCGGTCATACCGGTTTTACAACCTACTGCTTTTAGTGTTGTAGTTGCAGTTACACTCACTGCTGCACTATACACTGTTCCGGTTGAACAAGTTGGCTCACTTCCATCTGTTGTATAACGTATCTCAGAACCGCTTGTAGTTGAACTAATGGTCACGCTTTGTGCAGATGTATATGTCCCTGCTGCAGGGCTGAAGGTAGGTGTGACTACTGTTAAGTTCAAGGTATACAATGCACTACCTATACTCGATGCAGTCGCTCCGGTTTTACAACCTATCGCTTTTAGTGTTGTAGTTGCAGTTACACTCACTGCTGCACTATACACTGTTCCGGTAGAACAAGTTGGCTCACTTCCATCTGTTGTATAACGTATTTCAGCACCACTTGTAGTTGAACTAATGGTCACGTTTTGTGCAGATGTATATGTCCCTGCAGTAGGGCTGAAGGTAGGTGTGGCTACTGTTTCCGATTTCTCGGTATTTGCCGATAGTGTTGTCGATTGACCGGCTATCAACGCTGCTCCTAACAATAAACCTTTATCATCTTCTTTTTCTTTCTTACAAGAAAAAAGAAAGGATAATGTTAGAATCATTACAAATATAATATGGTTATTCACAAATTTTCCTCTTCGTATATTTATCATGAACTTAATTAATCTATCAGATAAAAAAGATTTGTCAATTCCAGTATTCTGGAGTTTTTTCTATATTCAGGCTGTTGCTTTTTTTTAAAATACTGATAATAGCAATAGCATAAGTAACATGTGGTGATGATAATTGGAAAGAAATAACGGATTTATTAGATAAAGATGAAAGCAGAACCATTCAGGGTTAATCCTCCGATTTTGGAAACATGCAAACCACTTACTGAGCAAACCAAGTCCGGTTGCTGAGCGAGCCAATGCGAGCCGAGGCACCTGTTTTACAAAGAGCTTACAACTAAGGTATACCTTTCAGGTTCCGGGCAGTCGAGTATACCTACCGGATTAGCTGCCGGTATACTTACAAGAATGCTTTTTCGCCTATCGGTACGTATTCCGGATAGTATAGCGGAAGGTATACTGACCTATATAGCAAGCTGAAAGTTGTACCTTGGTTGTATGAGCCGGGGATTAGGGATTTGTAACAAATCAAGGCCCTTCTTACGCATAGAAATAGCGGTTTTTAGCCTGGCTTTATGCGTAGCTCTTTGTTTTTCTGCTTCAGCTCTTTCTTCAGCCCGTTTGACGAGCTCTAAAGCTCTATTGTAGCCTTTTTGCTCCAGCCTTTCTGCTAATGATGTTATCATTCATCTCTTTTACTCTCCCGCTTTTCTCAGTTTCAAGCATTTTTTCAATTTTGGGGGATTGAAGGGATAAGACATTTTCCAAATTATAATATTATTTATTTTCTTAGCTGAAGTTAAAGCATGAGAATATTTAATTGCCAATAAATAATTCATATTCCCTCTGAAAATAAGTCGTAATGTTAGAAACAAATTTTTCTGAGCTATCTAATAATTCTTTAGATAGCTTTTCATCTATTTTTGCTAACTCATGATAGTCGGTATAATTCCTGATATCAAAAGCCTTGTGAATCTGCTTTGACATCTCCTTTGAAAATTTTCCTGTTTTTACGAAATATTTATCGAAAACTTCTATCACACCGATATGCTTCCTCTTCTCTGAATCAGTAAGATATTGTAATGCTTGCACGGCATAAAACATTGCATAATAAGATCTGTTAATAGAGGAACGGTAATTTTTTTGTTCATGAAGTAATATAGCGGCACTTAAGGTTTCTTTGGCATGTGTTAATCTTGCAATAATTTGGTTTTTAAAGTTCTCCATTAATCTCAATTCCTTCTTTGAATATAGATTGTACATGTCTTGTTTTATAAACATCTTCAGAAAAAAAATTATCATAAGTGAAATATACTGTCTGAAAAAACATATCGTTCTCGAAGCCTTCTTCCCAAATAATTGTAAATAATTCTTCTTGATAATTTTTATTTAGCTCAGGAACAAGAACACATAAATCATAATCCGAGTCAACATTAGCATCACCTCTCGCTCTTGAGCCATACAATAGCAATATATTATCATTAAACTTCTCGGTAATTTTTTTTTTAATGCAATTCAAAACTCCAATTTCTTTGGTAGATAAATAAAACTCTCTCTTACAAGCTATTTCTCTAAAGGATTTTAAATCTTTATGAACTGCAATATTTCGTAAATCATCTGATATTATAAACACAATTCAATTCCCTCCGTAGTTGCAATCACGTAAGCTTTGTTTCTCAGCTTCAGCCCGTTTGACAAGTTCTAAAGCTCTATTATAGCCTTTTTGCTCCAGCCTTTCTGCTAATGATGTTATCGTCATGAATAATTCTTAATTCTCTTTTCTCGAATAAAACCTGAGATACTATAAAGATTTGTTGATTGATATAGGTTCTTTTCCCTATCACATAAGAACGAATTTAAACTGAAAATCTTTATTATTTTTAAATAGTCATCTACAAGAAAAATAGTAGAGAATGTTAATGTCCGAGGAACTTTATTTTCTTCTGCCAATTCAGTGATTTCTTTTCTCAGCCTGTCAGTAACCTTTTCAAACCCTCCTGAAGCCTTATCAAGCTCTTCTTTTTGTAAACCTCTCTCTTGCCTTCTTTTGTTCCTGTTTTTCTTTTTCCGTGTTAGTATAAAAACTCTCTTTTTAAAATAAATCCATACTCACAATCCTTAAACAAAAAATAAGTATTTAAATCATTTTGTAAAGTAATTTTTTCTATTTGCTACCAAAATCCAGCTCCATCCTTATTTTTTCAGGGAAGCAGGACAGTTGCTTTTGCATGCCAAACAAAGCTACTAAAGGATACTTTACAAATACTCTATACTGATTAATGACAGGTCATCTGTTAAAGTCGTCTCTTCTCTTAGATGCTTAATCATTTTATCAATATCGCCTTCACAATTTTTCACTACCGATAGTATATGCTCAGAGTTAAAATTCATATTGTCCTCCAATAAAATATCATCCTTTCCATCAGAACCAATAATCAGAATATCTCCTTTTTGCATCTTTTTCTTATATATGATTATATCTTTAGATTCTATTGTATCAAATCCTAATTTAGGCATACTGAGTCCCTTAAAGAAAAAGAAAACCTCCCGGTCCCTGTATAATATGGGAGAGGTATGTTCAGCATTTACCATATATAAAATATCTGTTTCTTCATCGAGCAGGCCCATAAATAAAGAAGTCAGCATATGATAATTAAAACATTGAAATAAATAATTAATCTCAGACATGGTTTGGCTTAACCAGCTCTTTGGTTCCAGCATTTGATATTCAGTCTGTGTTTTAGTTTTTTGAACAATAGTATTTAATGCTGTACCTAAAACAATAATCCCACCTGCTCCCTGTGTTGATTTTCCCATCGCATCGGCATTGGCAAAAAGAATGTAACTTTTATTATTTAAGCGAATATTTATAGAAAAATTCATATCTCCACCAATCTCATAGGTTTCATGCTTAAACATAAATTCTTTATACTGCTTTATCCCGGATTTAATTTTAAACTTCTGACTTTTTATTTGAAAAGTACTTAAGGGTTCAATCAAAACTTTCATTAGATAATAATCTATATCCTGCTGATTTTTCAAAAAAGTAACTCTATCCAAAGCTTCGTGTAACTGTCCGGTTCTCTCGATCACTTCATTTTCCAATTGTGTATTCAAGTTTTTCAACTCTATCTGCGTTTTTATCCTCGACAACAACTCTTCTTTAGAAAAAGGTTTTGTCAAATAATCGTTGGCTCCTGTACGAAAACCTTTCACCAGATCTAAAAGGCTATTTTTCGCTGTTAGAATAATAATAGGTAATACAGCCGATGAATATTTTTTTCGTATTTCTTCCGCTACCTCATAGCCGGACATTTTGGGCATCATCAAATCTAAAAGTACTATATCAGGTTTTTCTTCCTCAAGCAAATCCAAACCTCTTCTGCCATCCAATGCAACTCGTATATGATAAATACTAAGTTGGTTTTTCAAAACCTGTATATTGATAGCTTCATCATCTATAATTAATACTTTAGCTTTATCCTGTATTTCTTCTGTTTCCGGGTTTATATCAATCCAATCCTCTTCAAAAGAAATTAAACCATGACTGATATGTTCACTTTCATTTCTTGAAAAGGTATCATAATCCAGATCTTCAGGTTGTGGTAAATTAAAACTAAATTTACTTCCAAATCCTAACTCTGATTCAACTCGAATCTGCCCTCTATGTAATTCCACCAATTTTTTCGTAATAGCCAGACCCAGGCCCGTACCACCATATTCCCTTGCAATTGAACTATCTACCTGTTCAAAAGAATTAAAGATTAACTCTCTTTTATCTTCAGGGATTCCAATTCCGGTATCTGCAATATAAATCATGACTTCTTTTTTCTCTGAATCATAATTAGCCCCGAGACGAATATCTCCTTTTTCTGTAAACTTGATAGCATTTGATAATAGATTCATAATTATTTGCTCTAAACGATTTTCATCAGCCAGTATGAGTGGTATATTAGCCGGGATTTCTTTTATAATCCGAATCGATTTAGAACCTATCATTTGTGCACATAAAGTAATAATCAAATCAGTTAAGCTATTCAAATCAAGAATGCTCTTTTTCAAAACCAAATCTTTATTTTTTATTTTTGAATAATCTAATATATCATTTATTATATTATACAATCGTTTGCCGCTATGATGGATTATTTTCAAATTATTTTTTGCAGATAAGGAAAGCTCCCCCGAATTATTGTCCATTAATGATTCTGTAATTCCAATAATCCCATTTAAAGGAGTTCTGAGTTCATGAGAAGTATTCGCTAAAAATTCATCTTTTATTTTATCTATCGTGCGCAGCTTTTCATTCTGTTCTTCCAGTTCTCTTGTTTTATCAGATAAAGTATAAGACAATTCTTCCACCTGGTAAAAAGCTTTGGTAAACTTTTTTGCTAACATAACAGCCTGAGAGAAAATAAAACCAAGCATTCCGAGAGGAACCAGGGTTAAATCAGAATGTATTACATTTCCATTTCTTAATATATCATGCATAATGCTTACCACTAAAATAAAAGTTCCCAGTAAAAATGTTCCGGCTCCTGCAATACCTCCAAAAGCCGAGCGAATTAGAGTATAAAGTGCATAAAAACAAAAAATAATAAGAACACCCTCAAAATACGGAAAACTCAAAGAAGCATAACGGATAGGAAATATAAGTACATAGAGAATTACCAGAAGACTTAAACGGTTCAACCAGGTTATTACAAAATTAGAAAAATATCTATTATATAAAGCTGAAATAAAATTCGCAGAAAAACTTATAGAAAGATAAGTAGATATTAAATATAGTTTATATAAGACTGCATAAGGAATAAAAGTAAATCGATAAAGATAATTCTCACCGGTTAAAAGAGTTCGTAGACTAATAACAAAACAGAAGCAAGAAAATACAAGTATATAAGATTCCTTATGTCTGTATAAAAAAATGAATAAATGGTATAAACCCGTAATAAAAATACTTCCAAAAAGTAAAAAAGTAAGAATTATATTTTTTTCTCTTTCCCTATATATATCTTCAGTAACACCTAAAAATATAGGAAAAGATGGACCGCTGTCATAGTGAGAATAATTAGATATATGTAAAATTATCTCCAGGTCTTTTGTATCCGCAGGGAAAGAGACCAGGTAGCTATTGATATCAGGTTTTGCCTCATCCGGAGAAATTCCGGTTTTTCCCGCCGATAATACTTTTTTTGAATTAATGTATAAATCAAAAGAAGTTAAAATAATCCCTATTTTCATAGACAGGCTTCTATAAGTCTTATCCAATTTTACTTTTACTCTATAAGTTGCATATCCATCCCTCTCTAAGAATTCATTATCTATCCTATTGCGATTCCAGGCAGAAGGGATAGTTTGATATTCTGCCTGAATATTCTTTGATAGAAAATCTTCAGAAGAATAAAATTTTTTCCAATAGAATTCCCATTCTCCTGAAAGTTTTAGAATTCCTTTCTCTTCCAAATTCCAATTCTGTAAATTTACTAATCCCTTTTTAGCGAAAGGAGTGTTTTCCGGTTTTGAACATGCGAAAGTAAACAAAAGGCAAAAGATGATTTGCCTGATTCTAAAATTATACATCCTATTTTTCCTTCTCATCAGGAAACCATTTTCATAATCACATTGATTCCCTGAACTAAAAATATAACTAATATTAGAGATATAGGATATACTGAAGAATAAGCAATGACCGGTTTATCAGAAGAATCTACCTCACGAATAATATCAAGTCCGGCAGTAAAAGTCATCCCACCGCATATAACTCCAAAACATTCCACCAGGGATAATTTTAAAAATCTGTTTCCGTAATAAAAGCTTATCGTCATGGGAATTAAAGAAAGAGTTACTGCGAAAAGAATATAATATATTGTGTTATAATTGATTCCATTCACAATAGAGTGCCCGGTTCGAATCCCCACCTGCACAAAAAACATGGCCAGACCTAATTCTTTTAATGTACGAGTTGATTCCATAGGAAAACGACCGATAAAACGACCGATTCGACCGAAATGCCCGAAAGTTAAACCGGTAATGAGAGCCCCACCCGCAAGGCCGAGAGAAAAATCTCCCAAAAAAGGAATCGGGAAAAAAATTCCTCCTACCAAAAAACTAAAAAATAACATTACAGTAATGGATAATATATCCACCTTGGGTTGAACCGTATGATGTTTATGACCCAGGTATAATTCCAATTGATCCAGTTGATAAGGCGAACCCACAGCTTCTACTATATCATCATATTCTAATGTTAGATCCGATTTAGGATAAATTTCAAAACCCGAACGAATGACTTTGGTAATAGATGCGTTATATTTCATGCGAATCTGTAATTCTTTAAAAGACTTATTAATTACGGAAAGGTTTTCAACTACAATAGAACGGGTATCCAGATCTCCTCCTCCGGCTGTGAACATCTCTTCGATTCGTTTTCCAAAAATAGAGCCAACTTCATTCACCGCATCTTTCTTTCCTTCCAGACGAAGCAGATCTCCTAAAAGTAAAATTGTAGTAGAATTCACCGCCATTATATTATTATCCCGTTTAATGGCTGAGACAATAACCTCATTGTCGCTAAATAATGAAATATCCTTAATCTGTTTTTTATCGAATTCTGCATTTTCAATCTTGTGAATAGAGGTATAGATAATAGATTTTTTATCTCCCTCTTCAATCATTCGCTTTTGAAAAATCTTTAAAGAAGCATGAATAAAGATAATAGCGGTTAAAAGTCCGAAAGGATAGGCAATACCGTATCCCATAACCACATGGTTTTTGTTTGCAAATTGTGTTGCACTCACCAGAGCCGGTGTGGATGTAAATGCTCCTGCAAAAAGTCCCAATCCCAGATCTACCGGTATGCCCGTAATTAAAAGACCGGCGATCATCGTAATACCCGCTGTTAAAAGCAGAACAAATACCATCGATATGAAAATTTTTCCCTGCTTCTTAAAGGATCGAAAAAAACTGGGACCGGCTTCCGAACCAACCGCAAGTAAAAAAAGCACAATTCCAAGATGTTGAAGTTCCTGGGAAGAAGGAATATTATAGAGATAACCGGCTATCATGGCGATGATTAAAACACCTGAACTACCGAAACCTACATTCTTTACCTTTAACTTTCCGAATAATAGTCCGATGACAATCACAAGAAAAGTAATAAACAGATTTGAGATTTTAAAATTAATTGACAATTTAATAATTTCATCCATATAAACAAATTTTTTTGTAGATTGTAAGTTTGCAAAGAAAAAATATCTAAATCATTTCATCTAAATTTTACCATCCTCCTTTTTTTATGAAAGACAGCAAAGACGCGAGATCAAATACTGCAAAAAAACGACGGAGAATAATAGATTTGTATAAGAACGCATTGATTTTTCTTTTAGGACTTCTCCTTCCGATAGGTATTCTTTACCCTAAAGACCTATTTGAAGAGATAAGTGGACGCTTACAAAAAACCGTAAAAAAAGTAAGTCTACAAAATGGACTCACACTTATCATGATGAAAAGAACCGCTTCCCCTACTCTTGCCTTATATATCAAGTTCAAAGCCGGTTCTGTAGATGAAACCCCGGAAATGGCAGGCACCGCTCATCTACTCGAACACATGATGTTTAAAGGTACAAAAAATATCGGAACTCTTGATTATGAAAAAGAAGAGCGTTATCTGCAACTCATCCAACAATACGGTCAGAAGCTCGATATACTAAGATTAAAAGCCCGTGAATATACTCAAATCGGAGAAGAAGTTCCCGATGAAATTGAAAAAGAAATTCAAAATCATGAGAAAAGTCTAAAAGTTTACCAGATGATTCAAAATAAGTATATTATAAAGTCAGAAGATAACCTGATCTATACTCAAAACGGTCAGGTTCATTTCAATGCCTATACTACTCACGATGTAACTAATTACCAAATCGAGCTACCGGCTAATCGTCTCGAACTCTGGGCAAGAATCGAATCGGACAGACTGCGTAACCCTATTTTGCGTGAGTATTATACCGAAAGAGATGTGATTATGGAAGAGAGAAGGATGCGCGTGGAAAACCAGGGATTTGGGGTTTTACGTGAAAAATATTTGAGTGTAGCTTTTGATAGACATCCTTATAGAATGCCGGTAATTGGCTATCCATCTAACATCCCATTTCTGGATATAGCAGAGACGGAAAACTTTTTCAAGGAACATTATTCGCCCGATAATATGGTTATCTCTATTGTAGGAGATCTGAATTTTGAAGAGACAGAGAGAATTGTTCGAAAGTATTTTTCTTCCCTACAACCTTCCGGTAAAACAACACAAATGCGCATTAAAGAAATCGAAAGTATGGGAGAAAAACGTTTTACAGTCAAATTCCCCAGTAGTCCGATTATGCTCATGGGCTGGCATAAACCCGCTTTTCCCCATCCGGACAATAATGCATTTGATATTTTAAATATGATCCTGACCGGAGGAACCGACAGCCGACTCTTCAAACGAATTATTTTGAATGACAAATCAGCTCTGAGTGTCAATGCCTGGAATGGAGATCCGGGGGAAAGATATTCCAATCTATTTACTATCATGATAAGACCCAACACAGACACAGACACAGAGACCCTGGAAAAATCCATCTGGGAAGAAATCGAAAAAATCCAAAAAGGGGAAGTAAGCGATGAAGAAATCGAAAAAGTCAAAAATAAGCTCATAGCTGATTTCTTCAGGGGAATCGACAATAATGGAACCCTTGCCGATGTACTCAGCTATTATGAAATCATCACCGGAGATTGGGCGAACTTATTTAAATCTTACAGCATTTTAAACAAGGTAAAAAAAGAAGACTTACAGAGAGTAAGCCGAAAATATTTAACCCGTGATAATGTGACGGTAGGAAAGCTTATAGATTCCCGTAAAGATAAAGAAGAAAAGGAGAAAAAATGAAACGTATTCTATTCACACTAATAATCACATTATTACCTAATTTACTTTTTGCTAAATCAGATCTCATCTCCGATTTAAAGTTTAAAGAACTACAGTTTAATATACCGGAAGCTCATAAGGAAAAGTTAGATGATAAGATTACTTATTACTCTCTCTTATCAGAAGACTTTCCGATTGCCTATGTCAGTATTTCTATTTATGGTGGCATGAAATCAAGTCCACTTATTGAAATACCTTCCCTGCTGGCCAGTACACTAAAATTTGGTGGTTCTGAATCCTTGCCGGGTGAAAAGCTCCTTTCCCGTCTGGAAGCCCTGGGAGCACAACTCGGTATTTCTGCCGGCTATGATACCATTACCCTTCGTCTATCCTTTCTCACGAAAGACCAGGAGGAAGTTCTAACTTTAATTGATGAACTGATTAATAAGCCCGCCCTGACAGACACAGCCTTTGCAAAAGCTAAACGAGATATGATTGAATCCATTCGCCGTAGAAATGATAGAACAGAAAACCTTATATTTAGAAAAGCTGATGAAGTACTCTTTAAAGGTTTATCTCTCGGAAAATCGGAAAACCTGGAAACAGTTAATAAAATAAAAAAAGAGGATTTGTTAAACTATTGGAACGCAATAAAAACTCACAAAAATAAAATCATCAAAGTAACCGGCCTCTTAGATGAATCTAAATTAAAAGAAAAAATTAAAACTATATTTTCTCCGGGCAAGAAACTCGGAGCAGAGCCGATTGATGAAAAATTAGAATATTCTAAAATTTTAGGTAACTTCCAGAATGATCCCATTCAAGCCTATGTGATAAATAAAGATGTAAATCAATCTATGGTTTTAATGACCGGGATTTTACCACAGCATAACCATCCGGATTTCTTCCCCATTCAACTCTTGAATTACATCCTCGGTGGAAGTGGTTTCAACTCTTATATGATGCAACAGATAAGGGTTGATAGGGGTCTGGCCTATTCGGCCAGTAGCTACCCTTCATTCAAAGCCGAATATGGAGTTTTTTATGCTTATGTAATGACCAAGAATTCCAGTCTTTTAGAAGTAATCGATTTGATGAAAAAAATCTTAAGTTCCGAAACTATAGAGAATATAAAAGAAGCTGAATTAGAAAAAGCAAAAACTGCGATTATCAACCAGTTCGTTTTTTTATTTGCAAATAACAACCGAATTGTGAATAACCAGGTGCGATTTGATGAAGACAAAATGCCGGAAAATTATTTAAAAACTTATAGAGAAAGCATTCGAGCAGTAAAACTGGAAGACTTAAAAAGAGTTGGAAAACTTTACTTAGAACCATCCAAACTCAAAACCATCATCGTCTGTCCGGAAGAAGCAATCAAAGATAAACTTAAAACAAAAATTCGCATCTTAAAGCCCGAAGAAGAAATTTAGAACCCCAGTAGGCGACCCTCCGAAGGGTCGCCTGCATTGTTTTTATGGTTTCATTTCATAAACGCCGGCAAGAGTAAAGACGTGTTCCTGCCAGACCTTATTGTATCTATTTTCGTCTGTAATGGGCTTCTTAATCATTTTCATAAGATTTTCAAGCTGCTTTCCGGTTGCAGAAGGTTTAGAATAAACCTGTAAAGCATACTTAGAGAAATCCCTGACCATGAAATCGAAAATCTGATCCAGAATCTCATCGGGCAGATTGGTATGAATCGCATTTTCAATGACTAATTGACCGTAAGGAATCAGAGTAAAAATCTCACCGAAAGGCAACATGAAATCAATATCTCTTGTTTGTGCTTTTTCGAGCGGACTATCTTTCAGGAAATATTTTAATGTATCAATTTGTTCTTTGAAAACTCGAATATTCGGAAGATCTTTTTTAGCATAAGCCAGATTATAATCATGAAATAGAATATTCTTCAGGCCTTTCGTAGTAGCACCCTGATTGAATAAAAACTCATCATTCGATTTTTCCTGGAATGGAACTTCCGGGTATTCTTTGGACTCAAAAAGGAAACTCTGGATAAAGTTATTAATAAGAATCATGTTTACATGTGCGGTACCTTCTAATTTCGGCAAGGCCCGAATATCTCTTGCGGCCATTTCGAAGAACATGTCTTTTTCAAAACCCTTAGCAGCAATCACATCCCAGATTAAATTGACTACTTCTTCTCCCTGCATAGTGACTTTCATTTTCACCATAGGGTTATACAGAAGGTAACGTCTATCCTCTGCTGAAGCCGATTTCATATAGTCACTGGCGCGAGCAGTAAATAATCTCATGGCGACAAGCCGGGAATATGCATCTACAAAAAGCTGCTTCACATGAGGAAAATCTGTTACGTACATATTGTATAACTTTCTTTTAGAAGCATGATTTAGAGCCTCATAAAGAGCATGGGTAGACATCCCGACAGAAGCCCAGCCAAGGTTATATTTACAATATGCAATAGTAGAAAGAGAAGAATCCCAGGCATCTCTTCCCATATCCAGGATTTCATTAGAAGCTACAGGATAATTTTCCAGCAAAAATTCAGCTACATAGTTTTGAGAATTGGTTGTATTTTTAATCAGTTTATAATCCGGTCTTCTTGCATCGGCTACAAAGAAAACGTATTGACCGCTATCTTTCATTTTGCCGAAAACGGAAACCATAGCTGCTTTATTCGCATTACCAATGTAGTATTTATCACCATCTGCTATATAAGTTCCGTCTGCTTTTTTTTCCAGCATCATATCGGTTCCGATTAAATCAGCACCGTGCTCTTTTTCCGAAAGACCGAAAGCAAAAATTTCTCCTTCCTGTAAATACTGGGCTGCTCTCTTTCTCATATCCTCGTTTTTACTGTTCCAGATAGGTCCGAGACCCAACATGGAAACCTGCCAGGTATACCAGTACGCCAGACCATAAAAACCCAGTATCTCGCTAAAATTACAGTTCCGGCTACTATCCCAACGGGAATCGGATGCTCCATAGCCGGAGGGTGTCATAAGAGTCGCAAAAGCCTGGGCCTGCTTCTGGAATTCTAAAAAATCTGCATACCAGACCCTCTCATGATCATCATGTTTGAGCTTTACCTTACCCTTCTTTTCAAAAAATTCTATAGTTTTTACCATCAACTCCTTAGATTTCTCATCAAGATGAGAGAAATCAGGTTGATTGGGATGAAATAAAATCATCAGTACTCTCCTATCTGCAAAATTTCTTTTACATTGTTCGGGCGCTACATTTCCTGATAAAGCTGGATTTGCAAGGATTTTCTAAAAATTAATAAATACCGTTAAATAAGCTCAAGTTTTCCAGATTAAATCAACTTTTTATTGACATCTTTTAAATACAGGATAGGGTAACTCGAAAGTAAAGAAGGGGCACAGTCCCATTAATAAATCTATGACTTCCTGGATCAAAATGTCAAACAAACAGAGAACCATTATTATCATGCGTCCAGAAGATAACAAGGCCAACTCTCTTATACACAAACTAAAAAAAAATCCTCATAAATTATTACTCGAAACCATAGGAGAGACGATTCCTGAAAGAATTCACAAGCTAAATATAGATTTACTTATTCTTTTTCACATAGAGAATTTCCCCCAGATCTGCAAAGAAATAAAAGACAGTCCTTTTTTAAGGGATGTTCCGGTTCTTATTTTTGATAATAAACCTTCTGAAAAAAGACAGTTAATGGCTTATAAATCCGGGGCTTCAGATTATATCTTTGAACCCATATTAGAAGAAACGATTACTTTAAAAGTACAAAACTTCTTAAATACTTCTCAATCGATAAGACAATTAGAAAGTGAACTTTCCTTATCAAAATTTGATAAAGCTTTAAATAAATTATTAGAACAGGAATTATTACTCTTTAGCCAAATTGTAGAACAGAGTGCCAACTCAATCATGGTAACAGACCTTGAAGGAAAAATAAAATTTATCAATACTTCTTTTACAGATGTGACCGGCTATACTTTCAATGAAATCATAGGGAAAAATAGTCGGATCTTAAAGTCAGGAAAAACTCCTCCCGGCATTTATGTTGATCTCTGGGATACCATCAAATCCGGTAAAATCTGGAGTGGAGAACTTCTAAATCGAAAAAAAAATGGAGAACTCATCTGGGAATCGGTAAACATAACTCCCTTAAAAGACCAGAATGGTATAACTAACAACTATCTGGCTATAAATATGGATATTACCGAAAAAAAAAAATATGAAGAACAAATAAGGGAAAGCGAAGAAAGTTTTCGAGCACTTTCCGAATCTCAATTTGAAGGAATTATTGTTCATAAGAATAACATCATCCTCGAAATCAATTTTGCTATTACGAGTCTATTCGGATACGAACGAGATGAATTATTCGGAAGCAATCTATCCACACTTTTTACAAAAGAATCTTACCGAAAACTTTTAAAAGAAAAAGCCGAGGAAAGCTATGAATTAGAAGGTATTCGAAAAGACGGAAGTATTTTTCCTTTAGAAATTCGAGCAAAAGATATTCCGTATATGGGAAGTATAGTACGTATCGCCGCCATTCGAGATATTACAAAATTAAAGACGGCTATGAAAGAAATCCAGGAACAAAAAAATAAACTCGTAGAAAGTTACCTCGAAGCAGAGAGCCTTCTTTTAAATATCCTGCCGGAAAAAGTGGTTACTGAATTAAGAAACCATAATGTTTACGATCCGGTGTATTATCCCTCAGTAAGTGTAATGTTTTCTGATTTTCAAAATTTCACATCCCTTTCAGAAAAAATGAGTCCTATGGAACTATTAGTACTTTTGAATATGTATTTTACAGAGTTCGATGATATCGCAGAAGCTAAAGGTCTGGAAAAATTAAAAACCATAGGAGATTCCTTTATGTGCGCAGGTGGTATACCCGAAGAAAATCAAACTCATGCAATTGATTGCGTTCTGGCAGGTCTTGAGTTTATGCAGCATACCGAATATATGAAAGAAATACGACAGGAACAGGGACATCCTTTCTGGGAAATGCGACTCGGAATCCACACGGGTCCTCTTGTAGCCGGCCTTGTAGGTTCTAAAAAATTTGCCTATGATGTCTGGGGAGATACAGTCAATACAGCCAGCCGGATGGAAAATTCCGGAGAAATCGGAAAAGTAAATATCTCAGGAACCACATACGATCTGGTGAAAGATTTTTTTGTCTGTGAATACAGGGGAAAAATCGAAGTAAAAAACAAGAAAGATGGAATTGAAATGTATTTCGTGAAAGGAATAAAACCGGAATTATCATTTAAGGGAAAAATGCAAAGACCCAACAAGGAATTTAAAGAACTATACGATAAACTAAAAAATACTCAAAAAGCTGAGGAAGAGTAACTAATTCCTCAACTCGCCGAGAGTAACCGTGATATAAGGTTCTTCATTCACGACAAATACCTGCCGCAAATCATTATCCGACTCTTCGGTAAAGACCTTCACGCTACTCCCCTCCGGTAAAACAGAAAGGGCATCCGAAATTGTTCGATTAATATCATCCTTGGAGTTCTGAAAGTATTCCTTTTCAGTATACTCTTTATAGAAGAGAACAGCGGTTTTTTTTCTGACCATGTAGTAGAATTGCTTCACCCTATCATCGGTAGAAAGGATATTCCAGCTTTTTAGATAAAAAGTAACAGAATCTACCAGTTGTAGCAGGCGAAAAGGATGAATCGAATAATAGATAATAAAAAACAGGAAGATACCAAGAAGAATGTACTCCATATTATCGAGGATTAGCTGAAAAATAGGAAAGGAAAACATGAAAGGCTCCAATTACAGATTTTTTTTTATTTCTTATATTTTGCAACAAGAATGTTAAGGATTCTATATTTTATGTATATAAATCTGACGTCTTTTTAACGCAGCCAGATTGCAATTTTTTCAAGAGAATCTCTTGCATCCTGACACCAGATAGAAGAAGGAAATTCTTTGAAAAGGCGTTTATATAGCTCTACAGCAGGTGTTAGCTCTTTTTGCAGCTCTCGCAAATGAGGATTTTTCTCCTTCTCCAGATTTACGGGCTCTCCGTCCCTCTTTTTAAAATAGCGGTAAATCGCATCATTTTCGATTCGCTTTGCTTCCCTGTACAAACTAAAATCGCTCTCCGGCTTTTTTTTCTCTGCTAGAGGTTCTTCCGGCTGATTCTCGGACTCTTCTTCCTGTAAATATAAATCGAGGATATTCTTATAACGGATCAGCTCTAAAAATAATACATCCGAGGTATATTCTCCCCTATCCGGGTGATATTTCTTGGCCAAAAGACGGTACTTTTTTTTTAGCTCGTTTTCACTGAAACCCTTACCGAGACCAAAAAAACTCAGGGCTTCTTCCAAAAAAGGTTCTTGAGATTTAATCTTATTTCTCCCGGGATAAATACTGTTTCAGTTGTCGTTTAACACTAAATTGGTTAAGTTCCTCCCGAAACATTTCCTTTACTACTAACATTTTTTTTAAAACCCGGGGCTCTAAGTCAAGGCATTCTAATAAAACCGTTTTGATACTTTCAAGGGTTTCGGGTTTTGGAGAAATTCCCTGGTTCTCCATTCCCTCTATTTGTAAGTCGAGCTTCTGAAGTTCTTTGGTTAGATTTTCATTCTCAAGGGTAAGTTGCACGGAATTATCTCCATCATAATAGGAGAGAATTTCATCCTGCTTTTTTAAATTATCTCGTAGTTGAGACAGGAGAACCTGCTTCCTGGAATACAGGGTGTCCAGGTTATCTTCCCCTGTTGTCATGAACTATCCCTGGATAGAGAAACCAGTCTTTCCGGGAGTAACCGGGGTTTTAGAGCTGAGACTCCCTTCCTTCCTTAAAATTTCCTCCCAGGCGGTCTTCAACTCGCCAAGAATGTGAATTACTTCAGAAATGATTTCTCTATCTTTATTCACATTGGCTTCAATAATTCTTTTATTAATATAGATGTAAAGACTCAAAAGGTTCTGAGCTACTTCCCCTCCTTCCTCTACATTCAAAGAAGAAATCAGTTCATCGACAATGTCATGCGCCCTGTTAATATTATTATTTACTACATCAAAATTCTTATAGTTCATGTTATCTGAAGCTGTCTTTAAGAAACGAATGGCTCCATCGTATAACATAACGATAAGTTTAGCAGGGCTCTGGGTAGAAACCTCATTGGATTTATAAGTGTCGTAACCTGATTTATAACCTGTATTCCGATAAAGTGACATATTGAAGAATTTTGCTCCTAGTGGATCATCGACGATTTTAGGGTCCTACTTAAACAGGAAAGTAGTTAATAAATAGTTTATTTATAGCGAAATTATTACCAGCAGAAAATATGTTCTTTATGAGAAAAAAAATCGTTTTTCTTTCTTCCACGCGGGGTACCAACCTGCGGGCGGTGCTAAATGCCCTGAAAACCGATAAGATACCGGCAAAAGCGCTAGCCCTGATTACCGATAACCCGGAAGCCGGAGCCATTAACATCGCTCGAGAAAATGGACTGGAAGTATCCATTTTAGCCTACAAGCAGTTTCCGAATAAGCTTTTGTTTAACGAAAGTCTTTTAACAGAACTGAAGAAATGGAAACCCGACCTGATAGTAGCAGCAGGTTATCTCAGAATCTTGCCGGATTTCATCGTAAAAGAATTTCCGAATCGTATCATTAATATTCATCCTTCTCTTTTACCTGCCTTCCCCGGTCTGAATGCTGTAGAACAGGCTCTGGAGTATGGAGCGAGGTATGTGGGCTGCACCACCCATTTTATCGACAGCGGAGTCGACACAGGTCCGATAATCCTGCAATCGGCGGTAAAAGTAGCCGATTACTCAGATTTAGTCTCCCTTCAAATGGCAGTACAAAAAGAGGAGCATAAGATTCTTCCTAAATCAGTGAAACTTTTCTGCGAAGGTAAAATTAAAATCGAAGGAAGAAAAACAGTTCTACTCTAGTTGGGGTTTATATAGTCTGTTTTTTATATACCCTTATCCAGGAAATTTATAAATGCAAACCAGTGAAAAGATCATCGATCCGGAAATTTCGGGATATTTAATTTTTTGTTTCAGAAAACTCAGAGAAGTTGCCATGATTGAACTCCGTCAGGGTTTTAGTCAGGAATATGATAATGTTTTAAATTTTTATCTGGAGCAAATGGACTCTTCTATTTATTCCAGGAATATAAACTTAAAACAATACGAAGAAATCCGAAAGCTCAGCAAGCAATATGTTGAATATGAAATTCATTATTCTTTTTCAGATTTTCCGGAAATTAAAAACGAATTAAAGGAGTATTTCGATTATATTTTAATCTCCAAAGTTCCCAATGTTCTAAAAGATTACAACCTCTGCAAATTTGATTTTTATGAAAGGAATAAAACAGGAAATTTCATCCGAATCGAAGAAATTACAGACTTACTGGAAATCTATCTGAAAAATTTTAAAGACTACGAATTCGGCTCTCTTCAAGACCTGCAAAAAACGAATTTTTAAGTTACTTTTCTCGCGTTGCCTCAGTGAGCTAATTATATTCACATCAATTCGCTCAGTCTGATTTCTTTCTTTGTATGAGGAATCTGAATCGGAACGGAAGGTTCATAAATCGTATGAATATTATATTTTCCGTTTTCCGGATCCTGAAAAACATGAGTCTTTTTATTTTGAATATCCAGAATCCAGTATACCGGTATCAAGCCGCTGGCATATATATCAGCCTTGATCAGGTCATCTTCTAAAGAGCTATAGGCAACCTCTATGACCAGAGCGGCTGTGTCAGGATGTTTATCACCAAAATCATCATAAGTTCCCTGCACAATCGAAATATCAGGCTCAGGTTCTGAATTTTGTATGGAAATCGGCTTTTCTTGTCTGACAACAAATCCTTCTAAAAAGAGCTGATTGAGAATATGGCCGAGCTTTGTAACTATCCTGGAATGAGCCGGTGAAATAGTCATTTTATAAACCACAACTCCATATATTAATTCTGTATTTTTAGGAATAAAGCCACTTTCGCCCAGCCTGTGGTAGGTATCCAGATCATAACGCAGAACCCTTTCAGCCATAGATTGATTTAGAAGAGCTTCCATGATAAAAAGGTAAAACTCTCCGACTGCTCTGTCAAGCCTGAATTATTCTGTCCCAAACCGCCAGTGCCGCATAGAGAATAAGCTTAGCGCTTTCTCACCTACAAAAAGAATTTTACACTTGAACTTATCTGAGGATGTATTTTCGTTATTATACAAAATATAGAAAACGGGACTAAAGTATAAGATGATAAAAATCAAAAGAGCACTATTATCAGTCAGTGATAAATCAGGACTCCTCGAGCTGGGAAAATTTCTGGAGTCTCGGGGAGTAGAAATCCTTTCAACCGGGGGAACTTTAAAAGCCCTGCAGGAGGGAGGAGTTCAGGCCATAGCAGTTGAAGACTATACCGGTTCACCCGAAATCCTGCACGGCAGGGTAAAAACTCTTCACCCTAAAATACACGGAGGTCTTTTAGGAGACACCGATCTGGAGGAACACCGTAAACAGCTCGAAGAAAACGGGATAGGCTCTATTGACCTTCTTATCGTTAACCTTTATCCCTTTGTCGAAACCGTAAAAAAACCGGGAGTAAGCCTCGAAGAAGCTATCGAAAATATCGATATAGGTGGCCCTTCCATGCTTCGCAGTGGTGCCAAAAACTTCAAACATACAGTCGTTGTAACCGACACAAACGATTATGAGACTCTCAAAAAAGAAATGAAGGATAACGATGGTTCCGTAACTAGGGAACTTTCTTTCAAATTGGCCTGTAAGGTTTTTTCTAAAACCTCTCTCTATGATGTAGCTATATCGCAATATTTAAATAAACTAAATAAAGATGAATTTCCGGAAACCGTTACCTTTGGTTTCTACAAAAAACAAAACCTGCGTTACGGTGAAAACCCACATCAGAAAGCAGCCTTCTATGTTCCCATCTTTGAAAGAAGCGACTTCAGCCCGCTTCAGGGGAAAGAACTTTCCTTCAACAATATGCTGGACTTTGATGCAGCCTTCCACATTTCAGCCCAGTTACCGGAAAATGCTGTTACGATTATCAAGCACTTAAATCCCTGCGGGATTGCCTCCGCTGCGAGTCCCCTCGAATCATTCCTGCTTGCCAGGAGAACCGATCCGATTTCAGCTTTCGGCGGAATTATCGGTGTAAACGGAACGGTGAATCTCGAACTGGCCAAAGAAATCACCAAAAACTTTGTAGAAGGGGTCATTGCGAAAAACTTTACCGATGAAGCGAGAGGAGTTTTTTCAGGCAAACCCAATGTGCGCTTAATCGAAATAGAAAAACCCAAGGAAGCCCTGAGTCTCTTAGATTTCAAAACCATTCATCATGGAATGCTAATACAGGATATGGACTTCGCATCTGTAAAAGAGGAGGATCTTAAAGTAGTATCCAGGCGTAAACCTACAGAAGAAGACTGGGCAGGTTTGAAGTTTGCCTGGAAAGTGGTAAAGTATATTAAGTCTAATGCGATTGTTTATACGGATGTAAATTCTACTATCGGAATCGGGGCAGGACAGATGTCAAGAGTTGACTCGGTCGAACTCGGAGCTGCTAAAGCCCAAAAAGTAGGTTTGTCGGTAGTCGGAACGTATGTGGGTAGCGATGCTTTCTTCCCGTTTCGTGATGGAATCGATGCTATCGCTAAAGTTGGAGCCAAAGCTATCATCCAACCCGGAGGTTCTATTCGGGATGAAGAGGTGATTCAAGCTGCGGATGAGCATAACCTGATAATGGTATTTACAGGAATGAGGCACTTCAGGCACTGATTATGTTGGTATATTTACTCTTTTTACTTTTCTTTATCCTGGTTCTTATCTTTCTCTCGCTCGGGTCCTACTATTTTCGCATTTTCCGCGACCCGGAAAAAGATAACTTCACAAGAAATGAACTGATCGATGTTCGTTCAATTTTTGTTTCCGAGTTTATTTCTACTCTCGAACACAATGGAAATTTGCAGTATGGAATTATTGCTTTTCTAGTATCTGCTGTTCTCGGGCATTTATGGACATTCTTAGGTGGCATTATCGGACGACCCTTTTACGCAAACGAGTTTGGAAACTACTTCTTTCTTTCCTTTCTTTTGCCGGTAGGACTAATGGCGGCCTATCCCTACATCTTTGATGCTTTTTTCGGAGAAAAGAGAGAATCGAATCCTTTCAGTCCTCTTGTACAATTTTTCTCGCAGGAGATTCCTATTGTGAGTGGTGTTTCCTTATCCGTGGTAGCAGCCAACCTCACCGTTTATGGTTACTACCATGAAATCTACTTCCTCTTCGTTCTCATCAATGTGCTCATCATATTATCCCTGTTAGTTTATAAAATAACAGCCGATACCTTCTTTGGAATTGCACCGGTAAGAAGACAGATGAACGAGTCATTCAACAATGTGGATGAGTTTGATGACGAGGAACTCGAAATATAAGTAAGATGCAACTCTCAGGCCTTGTCCTTTCCGGAGGTTACTCCAGCCGTGCCGGCTTCGACAAAGGCCTTTTTTTCTCCGAAGGCCTTATCCGTATAAAAGAGGCCCGCGATCTCCTTCTCCGTATCTGCGATAAAGCTTATATTTCTATCAGGAAAGAACAAAAGGAACTTTACCTTTCCCACATTCCGGCTGAAAACCTGGTCTTTGATGAACCCTTCGGAGAAGGACCTTTAAAGGGAATCCTGAGTACACATCATCAACATCCGGACTCTGATTTTCTCGTACTGGCAGTAGATCTATTAGATATAAATGAGGAGATTCTAACAAATTTAGTGGATATCTATTCAACTAAACCGAACTATACCTGCTATGTTTATCAAAACACAAACCAGAAAATAGAACCTCTCTGCACGATTTATAGAAAAGAATTTCTTCAAGACTTATTCAGCAAAATTCAAACTCTTGAGAACTATAGCTTATACTCCTTCATTCAGAAAAGCCATACTTACTATTTAAAACTAAGTTCCGAAAACAAAAGCTATTTTCAAAATTATAATACCTCAGAGGATTTCCAGCATTTCAAGAGAGGCTCAGGTTAAACCTTTAAACCCTCTTCGGTTTAGTTCGGATAATTTCTTTTGCAAGAGAAAAAATGAATTGACCAGACAGACCGTTCTGTTTTATAATGATTTCATTACGAAGTGAGGCTCATATGAAAACCTACAAATCGTCCTGTATACTTTGCGATTCTAATTGTGGCCTGGAATTAGAAGTGGATGGCAGGGAAATAAAGAAAATAAAACCCGATAAGTCTCATCCGGCCAGCAAAGGCTATCTATGCCAGAAATCCGGTAGATTGAATTATTACCAGAATCATAATCAGCGGCTGACACATCCCTTAAAAAGAAAGCCGGATGGTAGTTTTGAAAAAATAGATTGGGACAGAGCTTTAGGTGAAATCGCAGAAAAGTTGATTCGCATTCGGGATACTTCCGGTGGACACAGTTTTGCTTTCTATGGTGGAGGAGGACAGGGAAATCACCTGCAAAGCATAAACAGTTCTGCTTTAAGAAAAATGATGGGTTCAAGATATATCTATAGTTCTTTAGCTCAAGAAAAAACAGGAGATTTTTGGGTCGCAGGAGAAATGTTCGGTCGTCAGGATTGTCACCTGACAGCAGATGGTCTGGAACATGCAGATCTGGCTATTTTCTGGGGAACAAACCCCTACATGGCTCACGGGTTTCCGAGAGCAAGAAACATACTAAATGAAATTTCCAAAAGCAGTACCCGCAGAATGGTAGTAATTGATCCGAAACGAAGCAAAACAGCTGAAATGGCAGATTTGCATATTGCTATCAAACCGGGAACAGATGCATTTTTGTTGACAGCCATTCTTTCTTTACTAATTCAAAATGGAGGAATCGACTCCAAATTTATCGAGAAATGGACAGTCAGCTGGGATAAAGTTCAAGAATATTTAGATAAAGTTAATATAGAAGCTTACTGCCAGAAGGCAGAAGTCAAATTAGAAGAGGCAAAAACATTAGCTTCCTGGATAAAAGAAACCGAGAAAATAACCTTTCGCCACGATCTGGGCCTGGAACAAAGTCCGCATAGCACTCTTAATTCCTATCTGGAAAAGCTAATGATTCTGGTGACCGGGAGTTTTGGAAAAGAAGGATGTAATACCTTTCATACCAGCCTGATTCCCCTTTTAACCCATTCAGAACCCGAAAGTGATGGCAAGTATAAATACGAAACCAAAGTCACCGGAATGTTTCCAATTTCCGGTATGTATCCTCCTAATATTTTAGCCTCAGAAATCGATACAGAACATCCAGAACGTCTGAGAGCTCTCTGGGTAGATAGCTCCAATCCCATATCTTCAGCGGCAGATACAGCTGCCCTTATAAAAGCATTCTCTAAATTAGAACTTTTAGTTACTGTTGATGTGGCGATGACAGAAACAGCGAGACTTTCGCACTATGTTTTGCCGGCAGCCTCTCAATTTGAAAAATGGGAAGCCTCCAGTTTTAATTTTTCCTTTCCGGAAAACTATTTTTACCTGCGTAAACCTATTTTTGAACCTTTAGAAGAAAGTCTAAGCGAGAGTGAAATATATGAACGCCTGTTACTAAAAATGGGAGAAAAACCCTTACCCGTTTTATCCCAGGAAAAATTTCCTCACTTAGAAAGAAAAGTTCGATTAGCTTTATACCCTTTATATATGTTAGTAAGAAGGTTTGCTTCTGCCAATAAAGATGTAGTTTTAGCTGCCGGACATAAACAGGGAGATTATGAAACCCTCGGAGATGCACTATTTGTAGCTATTTTAGAAGGTCCAACTGCGTTTAGCTTGAATAAGTATGAAGATAACTTTAGTAAACGCTGGCTAAAGCATGAAGATGGAAAATTTCACCTGTACAATAAACTCATGTTAGAGGAATTAAACAAACTAAATGATGAATTAGAAGTAAATACAGATAAACCGGAAATGTTATTAATGGCAGGTGAAAGACGTTCTTACACAGCTAATGTGATTTTTCGTGATCCGAATTGGAGGCGTAGTGATCTGGAAGGAAGTTTACACATCCATCCGGAAGATGCAGTGAAATTCGGCCTTTTAGATAAAGGGAAAGCCATTTGTTCTACCCGGGCAGGAGAAATCGAAGTTTTTGTGGAATTTAATGAAAACTGTAGAAAAGGAGCCTGTTCTTTACCCAATGGATACGGTGCCATTTATCCGGTGGATGGAAATGGTGAGGAAATACAACAGGGTCCTTATTTAAACTTTCTGACTTCAGCTAAGCATTGTGATGAATTTTCCAAAACACCTCTGCATAAACATGTACCTGTAAACTTAAGACCGATTTAATTCCAGAAAAAGTCATTTGGGTTTCAAAACGTATTTTTTGCCTCCTGATTTATATCTTGAAAATTGAATCAAGGGTGATGAGAATATAAATTGATTTATTTTGCCTAAAGAAAAGGCTTGGATCAGGGTATAAAATATGCCTTTCGAAGAAATTACAGACCGTTCAAAGAGAACCTTTAAGAAATTGAGGCTAAGCCTTGGGAATGCCTGTAATTTCTCCTGTATTTATTGTGTTAGCCCGGACTCGAAATCACAAATGATGCAGTCCGGATTAAGCGTAAAAGAGTATATCCAAATTGTAAAGTCTCTCCATTCCATTTTACAATTAGAAGAAGTTCGCTTAACCGGAGGAGAACCCTGTTTATATCCTGAGCTTGGGGAATTACTCTGTGGTTTACGAGATCTGGGAATTCCGAAACTCACTCTTACCAGCAATGGTTCTCTCATAGAAAAGTTTATCCCTTCTTTCTTAAATTGCAAACTCTCTTCAGTAAATATTTCTTTAGATGGCACAGACCCTGTTATATTTCAGCGTATGAGTCAAAGAAACAGTGCAAAGAAAACTCTTTCTGCTATAGATAGTCTTATTCAGGCCGGTATTCCAACCCGTTTGAATGCTACCCTGGTGAAAGGTTTCAATCATGAAGAAACCATTCCCCTACTCGAGTTTGCAGGAAAACGTAATATAGTAATTCGTTATATAGAATTAATGAATATGGGACACTTGAAAGAAAAGGGCGGAAAATTCATTTTCTCAGAAAAAGAGATACTCGAAACGATTCAGAGTAAATACAGTATTATAGAACTTCCGAGAAACCCTTCTTCTACTGCCAGATACTGGCAAACAACAGACACAGACTATATATTTGGAATTATCGCAAATGAATCTTCTCCATTCTGTGCAGATTGTAATCGCTTGCGACTGGATAGCCGAGGAAACCTATTTGGTTGTCTAAGTTCTCCTGTAAGTTTTTCGATTATGGACAAGTTAGATAAGCCGGATGAACTAAAACGTATACTCATTGCTGCTCTGGGTTTAAAACAAACAGAAAGATTTTCAGGAAGCAGCACAATTATGAAAGAAATTGGTGGTTAAGAGATGTTGATTACAATTAAAACATTTGCCGGGTTAAAAAACTATTTCCCGGCTGAATTTAAACTGGAAATAAAAAAAGAAAATACAATAAAAGATATATTAGAAATTTTAAAACAACAAAAGCCGGAAGGCTCTTCTTTACTGGAACTTTGTTTTGCTTCAAATGAGGAGGAACTCATAGCTGGTGACTATATACCGTTTGAAGGAGAAGCCATTCATATAATGCCACCGGTGAGTGGAGGTTAAATGTATTTATCAACAGAAAAACTGAACTTATCACACGAATTATCCAAAATGCACTCAGAACGTGCGGGTGCAATTGTTCTCTTTAGCGGTGAAGTTCGAAATCAAAATAAGGGAAAAGAAGTAGTTTACCTTGAATACGAGGCCAACATCGCCCTTGCAGATAAAATGCTGGCAAAAATACAAAAAGAAGCTATCGAAAAATTTGCGTTGATCGATTGTATTGTAACCCACAGACTCGGAAAAGTAGAGCTTTTGGACTCTGCCGTTGTAATTATCACCTCTTCGCCTCATCGTAAAGAAGCTTATGAATCCAATCGATGGATAATTGACCGCATTAAGCACGAAGTTCCTATCTGGAAGAAAGAGGTCTATGCAGACGGAACCTTTGACTGGGTTTTACAATGCGAACATCACTCTTAAAAGAGTTAGCCTATCTTATTTTTTTAAATTAGAATATAACATTGGAGTAATATATATGAAAGATATCACATCGAAAAGAATCTCTCTGCGTACGGCAAAAGCCTGTGCCTATCTTTTCTTTGACAGGAAAATTTTAGATACAATAAAAAATAATGAAGTGCCGAAGGGAAACATATTTGAAATCGCAAAAACAGCCGGAATGCTGGCTGCCAAGAAAACACCTGAGCTGATACCCCACTGTCATACGATTTCTATAGACTCACTTGATATTCAATTTCAAACTTTAGAAAAAGAAAATGTGGAAAATTTTTTATCTACAACTTATGATTCCGGGATTTATATTGAAGTGCAGGCAAAATCTATAGGGCGAACAGGTTTGGAGATGGAAGCCTTGACCTGTGCTTCTACTACGGCTCTTGTTTTATACGATCTACTCAAGCCTGTAACAAAGGATATGGAAATAGGTTTTATCCGTCTTTTAGAAAAAACAGGAGGAAAAACTGATCCAAAATACCAGGCAAAACCCGATATGAACGCCTGTATCCTTGTTTGCTCGGATTCTACCTTTGCCGGAAAGCGGGAGGATAACTCAGGAAAAGTAATCCAGAGTTTTCTGGAAAAACATAATATATCTGTACATGAATATTGCATTGTTCCTGATGATATAGATAAAATTCAGGAGAAAGTAAAAGATTGGGCTTCAAAAAAAGTAACTTTTATTTTTACTACCGGCGGAACGGGTTTAAGTCCCAAGGATTTGACTATCGAAGCGGTTCAACCTTTATTAGAAAGGGAAATTCCGGGACCTGTTGAAGCGATGAGAAGCTATGGTCTGGACAGGACTCCCTGGGCCATGCTTTCTCGATCGGTTGCGGGTCATATAGGTAAGACTTTAGTGGTGACCCTACCGGGAAGTAGCAATGGGGCTAAAGAAAGTATGGAAGCTTTAATTCCCGGAATTTTTCACGCAAGAAAAATGTTAGGAGGGGGTGGGCATTGATAAGTGTAGAGGAAGCTTTACAACAAATACTTTCTGTTTGTCCGAGGGAAGTTAGAACGGAAATAGTTCCAGTACAGGAAGCTTTAAATCGAAGCCTCGGGGAAGACATTTTTTCTGATAGGGACTATCCTCCCTTTTTTCGTTCAGCCATGGATGGCTACGCTCTTCCTTCGGAGTCTTATCAAAAAAATAAAATCTATACAATAGCGGGAACTTTATACGCCGGGGATAGCTGGGAAAAAGGCCTTATTTCTTCTGACAGCTGTATAAAAATCATGACCGGAGCACCGGTTCCCGAGTTTTTAGATCTTTTAATTCGAGTTGAAGATTCTTTACAGGAAGGCGAAAACAAAGTGTCTTTTCAACTTGAAGGTATATCGGAATATATGAATATAGCTAAAAAGGGAGAGGATATAAAAAGCGGAGAACTGATTTTAAAAAAGGGAGATTTTTTGGGGATTGAAGCTCTCTCGGTTCTCGCGACTTTAGGCAAAACAGATGTTGCAGTTTTTCAAAGACCCTCTGTGCAGGTGTATTCTACCGGTAACGAAGTAATTCCGATTACAGCTACTCCCGGTGCTTCTCAAATACGGGACACAAACTCTTTTTTTATTCGCCAAATATTGAATAAATATAATATAGAAGTCTCGAAATATTCTATTCTTCCGGATAATCCAAAGATTTTAAGAGAAACTTTAGAAGCTGAACTGGATAAGGATATTCTTATCTTTTCAGGTGGAGTCTCTGCGGGAGATCTGGATCTATTACCCGGTATATTAAAAGAAATGGGTATAGATATTTTATTTCATAAAATAAAAATAAAACCCGGTAAACCTATATTAGTCGCGAAAGCAAAAAATTCTTGTACAATTTTTGCCCTTCCCGGGAATCCCTATTCGGTGCAGGTCTGTACCAAAATATTCGTAGAACCTTATATTCGAAAATTCATGAGACTCCCCGAAAAAAAGCCTTTATTTTTACCCCTTGCAGAAACAAAGCGAAAACGACACGGATTCCGGGATTATTTTCCGGTGCGTATGCAAAACCTTGAAAACAAAACCTATTTGGAAACCGTTTCGTTTAACGGGAGTGGAGATATCAGGGCTTCTCTTTTTTCTCAGGGTCTTGCTTTTTTAGATGAAAAAGTGAATGAAGCTCAAAAAGGCGAAAGTTTGCCTTTTTATTTCTGGTAGAAATATGTATCAAGCTAACAAAATAGTTCGTGCCTTAAAAGAAGAATTATATAACTCTTTGCAAAAAGAATATGAAGATATTCTAAAAAGTTTTAAAATTCCTAAAGAAGAAGCTTCTGTATTTACAGCCTATTCTTCCTCTACTTCCCTGGCCGGGATGGAAACCTGGTTGAACGCTTTTCATGAGAGAATTTACTTTCAGGATATTTTATCTGAACTTCTTTCTATAGCAGAAGAAGACCAGCAGGAATTCTATCAGGATGTAATGGAAACCTTACTGTCGGATTTTGGAAGAGAAGACTTCCGATTTATACACTGGGAAAGAACGAAGGTTGACAGAGAATCCTTGCAAGCGGTTCTTCAAGAATTTATACAGAACTGTAAGGAAAAGCTAATCCACTTAAATGCAGATTTACACCTATCTTCCGAAACGAGACTTCCTTCTACCTATAGAAAATCTAAAAAAGGTGCCAAGAAAAGCGGTCTGGATGTAAGTCTTACCGAAAAAAGCTTAAGCCAAAAAAAGATAGAACAACTCAAACAGGCAGAAAATATTTTAGAAAATTCTTATAAAGAAGGTTATGAATTATACCGGATCTTAAGCGATAAGCTTATAGCTGTGCAGTCTGAGGAACTCGTAAGTTATAGCCATTTTGATGAACCCGGGATCTCTTATCTCAACCTCCCGGACAGGGATTTGATCGAAACAATAGATGACCTGATGCATGAAAATGGACATCACCACCTGAACCTTATTTTGAAAAAGAAAAAGCTTTTTAAAAAAGAAACAAAGAATGAGCAAATCTTTTACTCTCCCTGGAGACGGGAACTCAGAAGTCTTTACGGAATTTATCATGCAGCTTTTACTTTTTCTTATGCTTCCGAACTCTTTAAACATCTGAGCCTGTATGCACTTGAACATGCAGAGAGCGAACTCGAATTAGAAAGATGTGTGTATAGATTTGCAGAAGAAAGAAAAATGATAGCCTATTCTCTGGAAGATATTTTATCTGAGAAAGGCAAAACCTATTTGACAAAAGAAGGAATAAAACTGGCAGAAAAAATACGGGAAATTTATACGGCACAGGAAGAAAGTTTTGAAAAACTAAAAAAGTATCTTCGCAAAACTCAATACGAAAAAGAGCTTAAAGAACTGGATGCAGTATTAAAGCAAATGCGAAAGGAATACAGACTGAATCAGGCTTAGCCGAAGAGTCCATTCCAGAGTTCAGACCAAAAACTTTGTTTTTGCTTTTCAGCATTGGCAATAGAATTGAGAAATATAAGGTTTTTGGTATTCAAAGGCAGATTTAATTCGGTTAAGAATGCAAGAAACATCCGGTCTTTCGGGCCTTCCATTTTTTCTATGGCTTTTTCCACTTCGGACTCTTCCCGTTTAAAAGTACTTGCGATTACACCTGAATTACTTTTGAAGTTTTCTTTGATTAGTTTCGAATCCATATATAAGAAGTTTTACTAATTATAAAATTTGTAAAGTCTAAAAAGGAAGTTCTAATTGAGCGGCTTCTTTTTCTTCCTCCTCTATGTCCAGGTGGGAGATAGAGAGCCCTAAAAGCCGAACCGGTTCCTCTTCGGCTTCACTATTTTCTAAAAGTATCAGGGCTTCTTTTTTTAATTCTTCCCTATTTTTTAAGTAGGAACTAAACGATTGACTCTTGCTATGAGTTCGAAAGTCGTGAAACTTAACTTTCAAAGTCAGAGTTTTTCCATAAGCCTTTGCTTTTTGGATTCGATTCCAGAGTGTTTCCTCGATTTTACTGAGCTCTTTCATTAGGTTTTCCTTGCCACTAATATCCTTCGCAAAGGTGTTTTCAGCTCCTATAGATTTTCTCGTGCGATATGGCTTTACTTCTCTTTCGTCAATTCCAAAAGCAATTTTATGAAGGAAAACACCGAACTTACCAAAGAGTTTGACAAGTTCTGCTTCAGAAAACTTTTGCAAGTCTTTTCCTCTTTCAATTCCGAGACGTTTCATGCGAGTAGCACCAACTCTGCCGATACCCGGAAAATTCTCTATATTCAATTCTTCTAAAAAACTGAGAACCTTATCGGGAGCAATGAGTGTAAGACCATCGGGCTTATTCATACCCGAAGCCACTTTCGCTATAAATTTACAATTGGATACACCGGCACTGGCACTGAGTTTTGTTGTTTGGAAAATTTTTGTTTTGATTTCTCTTGCGACTCTCATTGCTTTCTCAGCACCCACCTTATTTTCCGTGACATCGAGATAGGCCTCATCGAGAGATAAGGGTTCTACAAGGTCGGTGTATTCATGAAATATCCGGTGAATTTCTTTAGAAACCTGCCTGTACACTTCAAATCTGGGTGGAATAAAAATACCGGAAGGACAGAGCCGAAAAGCCTTAGAGCATGGCATGGCCGAACGAACACCAAATTTCCTCGCTTCGTAACTCGCCGTACAAACCACTCCACGACTATTGGGCGAACCTCCCACAATTACGGGTTTATTTCTATATTCCGGCCTGTCGCGTTGTTCTACACTGGCATAAAAAGCATCCATATCAATATGGATAATTTTTCTTTGTTTTTCAATTTGCATGATATTTCTAATTTAGAGATTTATTATAATTCTGTATACTCTGTAAGACTAATTTTTGATATTCTACACTAAATTGAAGTTTGCCCGAATCCTCCTCGATAATACTCCCATCTTTCAGTCTTTTATCAAACCAGTTCTCCACAAAACCGGGAGCATAACCACCTGTACTAATTTCTCCATCTCCAAATGCCAGCATATTCGGATAAGCTTTTAGAAACGTTTTCCTTGAACTTATCTTGCGATACTTACTATATAAATAAAATTGAATATCATAGACCAGATAGGATAAGTCATCCTCGTGCAGGGCAAAATAGCCTTTCTTTTGGCTGAGCTCGGTTAATAGGTTTCTTAGAATGTTCTCGAAGTTCTGCGCTTTTTCTTTTTTGAAAAAAGTCTTTAATAGCTTGGAGAACTTACCGCTTTTCAAAGTTTCGAGAGTTTTTTGAAAATATTCTTCGGACTTATCAAACTCCGAATAGGGTAAGAGTCCCCTGATAAATTCTTCAAAGTTTTTCGCAAGAAAGGTTTTACGGTAATCGTCTTCTTGATCCACATGAACAACTTCGGGTTCTCCCTCTTTGCCACATTTTGAGTAATCCAACATCACCATATCATGCCCGGCAGAAGGACAGTCACAGATATATACACCGGTGTCGGGATACTCCCATTCTTCTATCATAAATGTGGAGCCAAGTTGACCGCAAAGAGAATAGGTTTTTTCCCGACCGATTCCGAAGATACCGGTAATTTCAATGTAATCTCCTTTGTCATTCAGAGGGAAACAGGTATTTTTGGGCATTCCTCCGTTGTGCTGTTTCATGAGCTCTATGTAGGATTTAGGAAGCTTGTAGCCCCCAAGCTCGGTTTCTATGGATAGAATCAGCTTATCCTCCGGAAATTCAGATAAATATTTTTTAATAGCATATTCGTCATCATCCCAAAAGTCAGAAAAATCGAAGTCTGTAAAAAAAACTTGTTTCATATAATTTCTAAACCTGCATTTTTATTTTCGGATATAGATTCAATAAAGAAAGTCCTGATTGGATTAAAAACTCTAAAGATTCCATCAGATTTTGCAGATTGTATCCGGGTGGAAAAGCTATCTGTAACCTCTTATCCAGCACAAGGCTGATTAAGCCGTGCAAGAAAGCCCAAGAATAGAACGTTAAAAGATTTGCATCAATGAGGGAGGGAATAAAACCCTTATCGATTAAAGAACTGATAGCCCTTTTAAAAGTATTATAACTTCTTTGACTGGCAGCTTCTAAGTCCGGATAATCCGCTGTAGAGTTAATGATTCCGCTAAACATCAGTCGATAGTACTCGGAGTATTCGATTCCAAAACGTATATACATCCTGGCTATAGCTTCCATGGAACTTACATTCCCCGGAGGGCATTTTTCTAAAGTCTTGTTCAACTCCGATGTTAACAACTCAAAGCCCTGGGTAGAAAGCTCGGCAAATAAAGCTTCTTTGTTCTGGAAATGTTTGTAGATGGCGCCGTGTGAGACTCCTAATTGCTTGGCAATATCTCTCATGCTGAAATCATAAAAACCCCTCTCCTTAATTATCTTCATACCTTCTTCTAAAAAAGCGGCTTTCAGATTTCCATGATGATATTGAGCCTTAGGTTTTCTGGGCATATTACCAGAATAAAGAAAAAGTAGACAGTGTCAACTTTTTTACTTGACAGAATCTTTCTCAAAGTAGACAGTGGTTACATTGGGAATAAATTTCATCATCATGAAAGGATCAAGAATATGAGCAGTGTCAGCTTAAAAAAAACACAGGAAAATCATCTAAGTGAGCGAACTCCGGTAGAGCAATTTGGAGAAGATATTCGAAATATCTATAAAAGCCTAATGTCCCAACTGGGAGAAAAAGATCTAAAGCACATGCAAAAAATGAAAAAACTATCCTGGAGATTGCATAATATAGGTCGTCATAAAATTGCGGAAGCAAAGAATATTAGTACCTGGTTAAGCGGGATTAAAATGCTCAGCGGTCATTTTTGTATGGAGTTTGCAAACGGACACATGATCTTACACGGATGCTATGATAATCTACCCGGAAGTGATATTCGCTCTTCAGAGCACAGGTGGAATAGTAGTATGCTGGAAGAGGATTGGATAGTTGCACATAACGTCTATCATCATTCAGAAACGAATATTATCGGTAAAGATCATGATTTTGGATTTCTTCTTTTTCGAATCAATGAAAGACAGGAATGGTTTGTTCACCACCTGTTTCAGGTTCCATTGATCTTAATAGGACTCCCCTTAAACCTGACGGCTTTCATGAGCTGGTATATTAGTACTGCAAGAAAAGAAAGTGAAAAGCAGAAAGAAAGAAAGCCTTTTCCCAATCTAAAATGGCTTGAGAAGGTATTTCAGATGTATAAAGAAAACTATCTGGATTATCCCTTAAAGTCGGGATTAAATTTTTTTTCAACCTTAGTGGGGAATTATTTAGCTAAACTTTCAGCCGATACAATTTTTGTCTTTATGATAGCAGTTGAGCATTTAAACGATAATCTGGCCAGTTTTACTGAAGCTCCGGGTACAACGGAAGGAGAATTCTATCTGCAACAAATATTAAGTACTCTCAACTATTATGTGGATGAAAGATTTGAAGATATTTTTTTGGGTGGAATTAACATTCACATGGAACACCACTTATTTCCGGATTTACCACCAAATCGTTTAAGGGAATCTTCTTATCTGGTTCGGGAAGTATGTGAGAAATACGGAGTGCCTTACAAGTCAGAAACCTGGCTCAATTCTATTATAGAACTTATTGGTACAGGAGCCAAATATTCCTTTCCATTTTTTAAATATAAGGATCATAAGCAAAAAGAAATATGGAAAAAAATGACAGAGAGAACATCTACCTCAGGATTAAGATTAATAAAAAATAATCTAACTGAATATAAGTTAGAACTAAGGAACTCAGGTAAGACAGTTAAAGCTAATGGAAGCAATACGATACTAGAAAGTTTGGAAAAAACAGGAATGAATCCTGCTTACGGTTGCCGTAAAGGTGTTTGTAGAAAATGCAGTGTAAAAAAACTTTCCGGTAAAACAAGTCTTGAAGGAGATGCAGTTCAAACCCATGTGAAAATTTGCGTAGCCAAACCCGAATCAGATTTACAATTGGTTTTATAAATACCCCTGTCGGGTAATAAAAAACTCTATTAGAATGTTCATTTGCAGGTGAAATGCTTTTTCGCCTGCATTTCATACCACAGACTTTCAGATTAATTTCAAAACATTTTTTGTTTTAACATATTCAAAAGAAAACCTGGTATCAATAATAATTTCTGAGGGATGAACTTCGGAATATCCGATTGGGAAAACGTACGTTTTTCCTTAATAAGCCCATTTTCGATTAAAAAAATATCTAAACCTTCCCACTTTAAAATTTTTCCTTTCAATTCCATGGTACACCACCAATTGAAAAGAGCTTTTCCTTCTTCCGCATCATAGAAAAAATCTTTATGATGAAATAACATTTTTCCGTAGTATCCATTAAATTGGGGTTCAAATGCTTTGCGGATGTCTGCTTTTCCCCGGTTTTCCTTCCCGTTCAATTCAACATAGATGGCATCTTCCGCAAAAAATTCCATCACCATATCCAGGTTATTTGCATTAAAACCCTCGGTAAAGCGCTCTATTATATCTCGAATCTCTACCTTATTTTTGTTCTCCATACTATCCTTCTAATACACAATATACTAACAGTTAATCAAGATTAACCAAATAGTTCTTTATTGAAAACTTATTCTATTTATATTCTTATTTTTTCAAAGTAAAAGTCAAGCAGTAAAAAATATTTCAGCGATTGATGGTAGTGAACTTGTTATAAAAAAATACTTGGACAGGTCTTTTTGTAACTCCGGAATGTATCATCTGCTCTTCCTTTGATATATATGATTATCAGTATTTTATTATTATTTAATATTTTTATATAGCTTAAAACTGTAAATTAAGAACTCTGAAGCGAATACGCTGCATACGGTAAAGCTGCAAAACAGGGTGGATGCTGCATGGGTGATAATCATTGACCCAAAATCCAACGGTAGCTGGCCGGAAGATTTTTAGTGGAGACCAGATTAGGCCGAAATTTTTATTACTCTGCAATTCTAAAATTTTTTCCGAACATTAAATTATAAAGGAGATTTTATTATGCCAATCAGTTGGTTAGACCACAAAGGAAAAAAAATACTGTTTATTGACATGAAAGGGGCTACGGATGATGAGTTGATTGCGATTGTAGAAGAGCAAAAGAAAATCATTGATGAAGTATCAAAACCTGTATTATTGTTGAATGATTTTACTGATACATATGTATCCAAAGAGTATATGGATAAAGCAAAAGAATACGGTAAGAAACAGAAGCCTAAAATAAAAAAAACAGCTTTAATTGGAATAGTTGGTATGAAGAAAATATTAGTGTGGGCCTATATTAAATTTTCCAGCAATGATAATACTCAGATGTTTGATAATATTGAAGAAGCTAAAGAGTATTTGGTAAAATAAGATTCTAAAGAATACTACTTCTGAAATAATAAGCTTTACTACACTATCCGAAGGGCGGAAGAGGTAAAAATTTAAGGCATTGAGTCTTTTTTCGTTGTTTAAGAGTCTGGATATCGGGAGAGGAGAGGTAGTGAAAAAGAAGGTATTGCTTGATACATCCCACTTCATCTCCTGCCATCAACGGAACTTATTTTCCAAATACTTCCTCTAGCCATTATTGGAGTTCTACTACGAGGTCGAGTATTACTTCCTACGCGTGGTACGTCAATTTCGTTAATGGCTATGTTAGCAGCTACGGTAAGGCCAATAACTACTATGTCCGTTGTGTCTCCGGGCCGTAGTGGGTGATTTGGTTATTTGATTCTTCCCCCATTAGGCGGATCGATTTTTTTTCGAGGAATGTTTGTTTGTGTATGAATCAATTTATTGCATTAAGAGAAAAGGGAGAGTTCGTGTTGCCGATATTCTTTGAATAATAGCGATTGCCGGAACAGTTTCCGACACGAATGATACAATTGATTTTCACCCTTCTTAGGATCTGCCTTTTAATACGACTTACGCTGTGAAAGTTTCTACGGATGTCAAAGCTTTAGTTACGGAAATTCGGTACTATTTGATAATTCAATTGACAAATAGTACCGATTATTTATTGCTTTCCTGATGTATCCCCGAAAAATTGCAAGCAGTATCCAATTTTGACCATAACCGGCCCCAGGCAGTCCGGTAAAACGACATTATGCAAAATCCTTTTTCCTCACAAAAAATATGTAAGTCTGGAAAACCCGGATGTTTGCCAATTTGAACTGATGCAGAATGTAAGCCAATCTCTTGCCGGAAGGACAGGCCAATTACTCAATATGAATGAGATAGGCACATCCTGTGGTGTAAATCATAACACAATTAAATCATGGATTCATGTTCTGGAAGCCAGCTTTCTTATCAAGCTAATTCGCCCTTATTTTAAAAATATAAATAAGAGGTTAATAAAAGCACCAAAATTATTTTTTTTAGATACCGGCCTTGTCTGTTATCTTCTGGGTATTAAAAGTTTTGAACAAATTTTTTCTCATCCTTTAAAAGGAGCTATTTTTGAAACTCTTGTTTTTTCTGAAATCTTAAAAACCCAATACAACAGGGGTAATAAAGAAGATGTATATTTCCTACGAGATAAAAAAGGTCATGAAATAGACTTCCTTATCGATAAAGGGATTTTCGTAGATTTATGTGAAGTAAAATCAGCTTCAACGATAACTTCTGATTTCTTTAAAAACTTAAAGTATTATTCTAAAACAGAATTACAGATAACAAACAAATTTCTTATCTATGGAGGGGATGAAGAAAAAATACAAAATGAAGTAAATATCATGCCCTGGCAAAATGTAGAAAAATTGTTTGAGTGAATATACCCTGTCTACACAGTGTTATGGTTCAAGAAAAATCATTATAAAACTCTTTATTGGATACTCCCTCAAAAGTCTTTCTCTTCATCATACCAGATAAGATAAGAGTATATAGTAATACTCTCAATAACTTCCGGTTCTTCCGAAACGAACTCCGGTTTTGTCCGGTTGTCTACATAAATGATATAATGACCTTCCGTTAATCCTGCTCGTTTGCAGTAGTAGGCGAGTTGTTTTTTACCTTTTTTAAAATAGGAGGGGCTGTAGTATTTTTTTAATTCCAACAGATACTCATGGCCTTCAACATTGATAATCATATCGGTGTTGCCGAGAGATACAAATCCTTCACGATAAATTTTACCATCGAGTTCACGGATGAAGATACTGATAAAGGTTTCAAAGCTATAGATCATCGCAGCTTCCGGAATGGAAACAAATTTTCCCTCTTCATCTTTTTCCCGGAAAGGCCGAAAGCTACGAAGAGAGATGTGTTCTTTATAGCTATCGATTAATTTCTTAAAGTTAATTTTTCCATCTTCGTTAAGATAAGCTGTTGAGAGCATGTTCCGGGCAATACGTTCACTTTCCCCATTCGAATAGGGAAAAAAAGCATTTAACAACCTGTTTTTATAAAGAGGAACCCAGAACTCAATATTGCCGGTATCGTCTTTTTTAATAATTCCGTTTATATATAATTCTAATATTGCAGGTCTATCGATTTTGAAGGGGATTTTAGTTTCGGTAAACAAAAGCTCTTCAACAAACTTTCTATATTTTTTAGATTTATTGATTATATTACTCACATTCTTATCAATCGCTTCTGTAAGATACCATTCTTCAATTGTAAAATAGTCGTCTAAAGTGATTTCTTTTTTGCCCGGACAAAGCTCAACCAGTTTATAGGCAAAGCCATTCACAAGACCCGGCTGGTTGGCTGTCATACCGATTATTTTTTGTTTTACTTCATCGGAGAAAATTTGACCGGTTTCTGTTTCATGTTGCTCTAAAAGTTCAACGGTTTCTTCATTAGAAAAATATGATAAACTCAAATCATCAGCAATGTTAAAAGGACTGGCATTGTCCTGTATGATTCCTGTGATATTCGAAACTCCGACAAGGATTACGGATTTTAAGGAATGGTTATTACGAGAATGATAAGCATTACGAATGGAATGTAAAAATTCATTAAAAAATTCAGAATTAATTCCTTCGACTTCATCAATAATCAGAACAAGTTTTTTATCTGCAATCCCCTTTAACTGTTGGATTATATCTGAAATCTCCGTTAAAGATATATTTGTTCCCCAATTTTGGTTTATTTCCTGAACAAATGTTTTTAAAAAAGACTCCAGACTGGCATTCATATAGTTCTCAAAATTAATATGACAGACTTTATAATCATCTTTTTCCAGCTCCTTTGCCAGAAGACGAAAATAGGTGCTTTTTCCGGTTTGTCTTGGTGCCCAGATGGTGAAATAACGGCTTCTCTCAACCATATCACGACCTTTTGCCATTAAAGCAGGACGGAACAGGGTATAATGCTCCTCCGGAATATTCGGACCGGAGGTATTGAAATAACGAGGTCGTGCCATGTAAGAATCAGTGTAAGCAATCCTCTATTGCTGTAAACTATATTTTATTCTTGCTTTATTACATAAAAAAGCATATCATAAATATCGGATTCTCATCATGAAACGACTGGTATTTCTACTTCTCATTTTTCTTTCTTCCTGCATTGGAAGCGTAAATTACAATAACCTCTTCGAGCCCATGCCCGGTCTTTTTTTGCATTACCTGTGGTTGCAAAGGGACAAAACCCCACCAGATGTAAATTTTACCAGTCCTTATAATTACGAAACCAACTATTCCCGGAAACGCTTACAGCGGATAAGCTTATCTTAAAACAGGGATAAAGGATCTGGCGGGGAATGCTCTGGCGACGTTGGTGTACAGGTGATTTTGGTTATTTTTAGAACTACTTTATCTTTTTTGCATATTCACTGAAGTTTTCTTTGTAGCCGGGGAGGTCGGGATGGGTGAAATCCTCGAATATACTCTGTTCGGTATAGGATTCTTTAGATATTTCAAATATATAGATTTTCTTACTAAAGGGACAGATAACAAACCCGAGTTCAGTGCCGTTTGCCATCCAGATATCTTTCATTTTTTTCAGTGCCGGTTTTAAACCTCTTTTAGCAGAGACAATTTCAACCGCAAGACTCGGAGCTATGGGAATGCGGGAATACCAGCTAGCCTGTTCTTCCTGTGAAGCTTTACTGTAGGCTATATAAGAAATATCCGCCATTCTATGAAGATGTTTTCCGTCCGGGCTTTCGAGCATATAGCCTCCGTCTTCTGTGTATACCCTGCCGCTCTTTCTGGACTTTGCCCAGATAAAAAGGGAAGTTAAAACAGCACCTGTTAATAAACTTATTAATGCAAAAGTAGACATTTTAACAATGACCTCCTCTTTATCATCAAATTCAAAATGTGTTTCATCGTTCAGTTCTTCGAGTTGAAAGAATAGTTCTTCAGTAAAACCCGGAAGGCGTAAAAGAAAATTTTCATAGTCTCGAAAGGCGTAGGGGGGAGCTTCCCGGATAATCAATGTATTTTCTTGATACGATAAACTTAGTTCGGTATTGAGCCTCGAAAGTTCCTGAATGCGAGGAGGCAGCGGGTATTGTTCGGGGAAAATTAGGTGATAGGTCTCTTTTTCTTCCGGCGGTTTCATCTCAGTTCCCATTTAATTTTTCCATTTTACGTAATTGTTGAGAGTCTGTCAAGAGAAAGTATATTTAAAAAGAAAGAGTTTTTCTTCATAAAGATTAATTTTCTCTTGCCTTATTTATTAAAAAAGTATATTATAAATATCGGGCTCTCATCATGAAACGGTTGGTATACCTACTTCTAATTTTCTTTACCTCCTGCGCTCCGGGGATAAACTTTAATAATCCTTTTGAACCCTCACCCGGTTTGTTTTTGCATTATCTCTGGTTACAAAAGGATAAAACTCCACCCGAGGTAAACTATACAACACCTTATAATTACGAAACTAACTATTCCCGGAATCGTTCTATATTAATAGTATATGATGAACCCATTCTTTCTGAGTCTGTGAAGGAAAACACTTTACAGGTTTTTCATGCTACGACTCAGGTTCCGGGCAAATTAGAAGTAAATAGGAATACTCTAAAATTCATACCGACGGAATACTATGCAGCGAATAGCTTACATACGGTAAAGCTGCAAAAGAGCGTGAAAGATTTAGCGGGGAATGTGCAGCCTGTGTTCAAGGAAGATGTTTTTTACTTTACCACGGGTAATGATATAGACACAGAGCCTCCTATTTTAAAAACCAGCACTCCTCTGAATGCGAGTACGGATACTTTTATACTGAAACAGGGAGACACTGTCATTGAGACAGAGATTTCCTCTTATGGCTCTGTGGTACAGATACAACTTCCTAAGCCCGGTGTTGGGTTTCAACCTGTTGTTGGGTTTCAACCCAACACTACATATGCATTATTGATTACCACCGGGATAAAGGATCTGTCCGGCAATGCTCTGGCGTCTGAACAAACAATCAGTTTTACCACAACAGATACCTCGGACAGAACTCCCCCGGTAATAGAAACGGTGATTCCGGCGGATGGTTCAACGAATGTGTCGAATAATACTCTTATAACGGTAAATTTTTCCGAGGCTATAGATGTGAATACTTTGAATACCTCTTCTTTTTATATAGAAGAAATATTTGAAGATGGAAGTATCAAAAAAGTACCGGGTGCTGTAAGTGGAGAAGGCAGGAGTCTTATCTTTCGTGTGAATGAAAGTTTTCGAACGAGTACCAAACACCAAATCACCCTTATGGGTACGATAAAAGACCTGTCCGGCAATGCCATGGGGACCAATAAAACTTATAATTTTACCACAGGCAGACTTGTCACCTATACGGTTGGTGGAACTGTCAGCGGATTGAGTGGAACTCTAATATTACAAAATAACGGTGGAGATGAATTGACTCTTACATCCGATGGAAGTCTTACATTTACCACCGGTGTATCAAGTTATTATAGTGTGACTGCAAAAACACAACCCACGGGACAGACATGTACAGTTAGCAATGGCAATGGTACAGCCTCTGCAAATGTGAGCAATATAAGCGTGAGTTGTGTTACATCGGCTTTTCCTATCAGCGGGAATCTTTCAGGAATGGGGAGTGGAAAAAATATTGTTTTACAACTGAATAGTGGTAGTGATTTAACTTTAAATTCCAATGGAAGTTTTACTTTTGGAACAAACATCAATTATAATAATTCATATGCAGTAACTGTAAAAACAAACCCTTCCACTCAAACATGTACCATTCTCAATGCAACAGGAACAGCAACTGCTAACGTCTCTAATATTACGGTGTCATGTAATCCCTATATGGAATCCAAGACCTGGTATGTGGATAATAAAGATGGAACAATCTATGATAAAAGTACGGGACTAATCTGGCTAAAGTGTAGCCAGGGACAGACATGGAATGAAAACACAAATAGTTGTGATGGAACTGCAGTAAAATATCGATATTGTGACGTTAATAATAATAGTTGTAACTCTGATGCATCGGGAAATCCTCCCTATACTTTAAATGGAACCGGGACAAGCGAAGCTTACACACAATGCAATAATTTGAATTCTAATCCCCCTGCTGGATTTGCCGGAAGAACCAATTGGAGAGTTCCTTCTGTTACTGAGTTGGAGACTCTATTGGATCTATCAGGACAAAATTATTCTTCAACAGGGGCTTTGAACAATGGAAATTTATTTCCAAATACCATTGCTGGCTTTTATTGGAGTTCTACTACCTATGCGCCTAATACTACGAGCGCGTTGCTCGTCGGTTTCGTTACTGGCTATGTCCACAGCGTCTCTAAGACCTTTGACGGCTATGTACGTTGTGTATCCGGACCGTAGTGTAAATGGAAATTAATTTTTGAATTATGGAGTAAGAATAAAGTAGATAAAATGCTTACCTATACGATTGAAACATATATTATTGTAGACAAATATACGATATGATAGTATGGTTGTTCAAATGGAAGAATCGCTTTATTCTTATAATCCGTGGTGGGAAAATGATTTTAAGATAGAATTGTGGAATAGGAAAAGCCTTAAGGAAAAGTTCCCATTCTGGTTGAATGAAAATAGAATCCTTTTTCTTACAGGTCTCAGGCGGGTGGGAAAAACAAGTCTCATGAAATTGATGATCCACCATCTTTTAAAAAAAGGAATTAAACCTAAAAATATTTTTTATATCAGTATGGATGATTATTTATTTAAGAATAACTCAATCCACGAGATTCTCACTTTATATAGAAAAATATGCAAAATTAAATCTGAAGAAAAGTCTTATCTTTTTTTTGATGAAATCACATATAAAAATGAATATGAAATTCAGCTTAAAAACTTATTTGATAAAGAAAATTTAAAAATCATTGCTACGTCTTCTTCAAGTTCTCTTCTTAAAGATAAAAGAGCAAATTTAACAGGTAGAACTACAGTATTTGAAGTACAACCCCTGGACTTTTTTGAATTCCTGGATTTTAAAGGAATCTCAGTCAAAAAAAGAGATGCTTCTCTTTTAGATTCCTATTTCAAAGATTACATTAAAATAGGAGGAATGCCAGAAAATATTAATTATCCCGAAAGACAATATTTGATGGGACTTGTAGAAGATATTATTCAAAAAGACATAACGGCTTTTTACGGTTTAAAAAATAGTGACGTTATGCGTGACTACTTTTCTTTGTTGATGGAAAGAAGTGGAAAACAGATCAGTATAAATAAAATAGCAAAAATATTAAAAATTTCTCCTGATACTTCGAGACGCTATCTGTCTTATTTTGAAGCAACATACCTTATTCATCTTGTATCAAGATGGGGAAAAACAAATGAAAAAATATTGAGTCCAAAGAAGGTTTATGCAAGTGATCTCGGTATAAAGTTTTTATTCCATGGAGAAAGAGACTTAGGAAGTTATTTTGAAAATTATATTTATCTTCTAATAAGAAATAAAAGTAAAATATATTATTTACAGGAAGAAGTAGAACTGGATTTTCTTACTGAAGATAGAATATTAATAGAAGCAAAATATGGTACCGAGTTGAATGAAAAACAGAAAGTTCTTTTTGAAAAATTCCAAGCAAAAAAGAAGATAATTATTGATTCAATTATTAAAACAAAAGAATTAGAAACTATTTGATTTTCCTCCAACTTTGGAATTATCCAAATTAAAAAACGAAACAAACTGCAACTACGTTCGTTGTGTTCGCTCCGAACTGTAGTGCGTGAAAGGTAATATATACTGATGGATATCTTACTAAAAAAGATGAAAAAGAAAAAAACACTTGAGATGTTCGAAAAACTTATGTATATTCAATATGGAATTATGTGAAATTGTGTATAATTATATGAAAAAGTTCTTGTCTATAGTAACTCTTTTACTCTTCTCCTGCCTTGGAGAAATAAACTACAATAATGTCTTTGAACCCTCACCCGGTCTTCTCTTACACTACCTCTGGTTGCAGACTGACAAAACACCACCGTAGGTAAACTTTAGCACGCCTTATAATTATGAAACTAACTATTCCCGGATTCTATATTTCAAGCGGTTTTAGGTTTTAGAGCTATTTTATCTTTTCTACATATTCGCTGAAGTTTTCTTTGTAGCCGGGGAGGTCGGGATGGGTGAAATCCTCGAATATACTCTGTTCGGTATAGGATTCTTTAGATATTTCAAATATATAGATTTTCTTACTGAAAGGACAGATAACAAGCCCGAGTTCAGTGCCGTTTGCCATCCAGATATCTTTCATTTTTTTCAGTGCCGGTTTTAAACCTCTTTTAGCCGATACAACTTCAACCGCAAGACTCGGAGCTATGGGAATGCGGGAATACCAGCTAGCCTGTTCTTCCGGGGAAGCTTTACTGTAGGCTATATAAGAAATATCCGCCATTCTATGAAGATGTTTTCCGTTCGGGCTTTCGAGCATATAGCCTCCGTCTTCTGTGTACACCCTGCCGCTCTTTCTGGACTTTGCCCAGATAAAAAGGGAAGTTAAAACAGCACCTGTTAATAAACTTATTAATGCAAAAGTAGACATTTTAACAATGACCTCCTCGTTATCATCAAATTCAAAATGTGTTTCATCGTTCAGTTCTTCGAGTTGAAAGAATAGTTCTTCAGTAAAACCCGGAAGGCGTAAAAGAAAGTTTTCATAGTCTCGAAAGGCGTAGGGGGGAGCTTCCCGGATAATCAATGTATTTTCTTGATACGATAAACTTAGTTCGGTATTGAGCCTCGAAAGTTCCTGAATGCGAGGAGGTAGCGGGTATTGTTCGGGGAAAATTAGGTGATAGGTCTCTTTTTCTTCCGGCGGTTTCATCTTAGTAGTAGCCTAAACTGTTCATAATTGCTGTAAACTATATTTTTATTCTTGCTTTATTAAATGAAAAAGCATATCATAGATATCGGACTCTCATCATGAAATGGTTGGTAATTCTACTTCTTATTTTTCTTTCTTCCTGTACTCCGGGGATAAACTTCAATAATCCTTTTGAACCCTCACCCGGTTTGTTTTTGCATTATCTCTGGTTACAAAAGGATAAAACTCCACCCGAGGTAAACTATACCACACCTTATAATTACGAGACCGACATAGCCCGCAATCGCTCCTTTTTAATTGTGTATGATGAAAACCTTATTTCCACTTCTGCCAATGAAACTACCCTCTAGGTCTATGATGCAGGTGGTAAAGAAATTCAAGGAACTGTTAGCATTTCTAAAAATACCCTGAAGTTTACACCTTCCGAATACTATACGGCAAACACAAAACACACAGTCAAATTTATGAACAATGTCCGGGATTTAGAGGGTAATACACAGGAAAATCCGGTCGAAGAACTCATATATTTCACCACCAATAATAATATAGATAACGAATCTCCTTCTATAAAAACCAGCTATCCGGCAAATTCTTCCTCTGAGATAGTTAGAAATACATCTATCCAATTGGTATTCAATGAGGCTTTAGATCCGGATACGGTGAGTAATGAAACTATTATCTTAAAACAGGGAGACACTATATTAGAAAAAGAATTAGAGTTTATCGGCAGTGTCGTGCAGCTTAAACCATCCGCCATCTTTTCCTCCTGGACAAATTATACAATTTTCATTCAAACAGGAATCAAAGACCTTGCCGGTAATTCTCTTGCGACAGCAACAAACATAAGTTTTACTACCAACGATATTTTAGACAACTCTCCACCTGTTGTGGAAACTGTGATTCCGACAGATGGCTCAACGAATGTGTCGAATAATACTCTTATAACTTTAATTTTCTCAGAAGCAATTGATATAACTACTTTGAATACTCAATCCTTATCTATAGTAGAGATTGATAAAAATGAAAATAGTAAAAATGTTCCGGGAACTGTCAGCGGAGAAGAAAAGACTCTAATCTTTCGAGTGAATGAAAGCTTTCGCACCAGTACGAAGCACCGCATCACTATTCTTGGCACAATAAAGGATCTGGCAGGAAACTCTCTGGGCGAAAATAAAACCTACAGTTTTACCACAGGCAGACTTGTTACCTATACTGTGGCAGGAACAGTAAGCGGATTGAGCGGTACTCTTGTATTACAAAAGAATGGTGGAGATGATATAACTATCACTTCTAATGGTAGTTTTAAATTTTCCACAGATGTTGCGGGTGATTATAGTGTAACAGTGAAAACCCAGCCCACCGGGCAGACATGTACAGTTAGCAATGCTAGTGGAACTGCTATTACTAATGTTACAAATGTAAGCGTGAGTTGCCAGAGTTTTACCATCGGAGGCACAGTAACAGGACTCAGTGGAATGTTGGTACTACAGAACAACGGAGGAGATGAGCTAAGCATAAATGCCGATGGCAACTTTACCTTTTCTAAATCAGTAGCGTATTTGTATAACGTAACCATCAAAACCCAGCCTGCCGGTCAGACCTGTACACTTTCCAATGGAATCGGAACAGCTACAGCCAATGTCTCCAATGTCAGCGTAAGTTGTGTAACCACAAATTATACTATAGGAGGGGAATTATCGGGTATGGGAAGTTCTAAAAGCATTGTATTGCAACTGAACAGTGGAAACGAATTGACTTTAAATTCCAATGGTAACTTTACCTTTGCAACTAATATCAATTACAATACTTTCTATGCAGTAACAGTAAAAACAAACCCTACCGATCAGACCTGTACTGTTCTTAATGCAAGCGGAACTATAACTTCTAATGTATCCAATATTGTAATATCCTGTGATCCTTATATGGAAGCAAAGACCTGGTATGTTGATAATGGCGATGGCACAATCTATGACAAAAGCACAGGACTGATATGGAAGAAGTGTAGTCAGGGACAGACATGGAATAATAATACAAATGCTTGTGATGGAAACGCAGGAACATATTATTATTGCAATGAGATGGATAATGACTGCAATGGAGGAAACAATACGGGAATTCTGGGTACATTTCTGAACGATGGTTCCAGTACAGCATATAACTCCTGTAATGATTTGAATACAAATCCAACAGGTGGTTTTGCCGGGAAAACAGGTTGGCGGGTACCTACAATTGAAGAATTAAAGACATTGATAGATTTATCCGGAGAGAACGAAGATACAGGAGCAAAAATTAATGGAATTTTCTTTCCTAATACAATTTTGTCCGGCTATTGGTCGGCGAGTGGCCTCATTTCTTCTGACCTCTCCGCATGGTACGTCTACTTCCTCAATGGCTCTGTCGACAACTACACTAAGACCTATTATCTCAACAATGTCCGTTGTGTTCGCTACGGACCTTGAGTTGAGGATTTTTAAAGTTTAATAAATGGAGTTTTTATGAAAAGCTATATTAGTATATTATTATGCTCCCTATTATCGTCTGCTCTTCTATCCGATACACTTACTCTAAAAAACGGAAAGGTAATTGAGGATGTCAGGGCCAAACTTACAGAAACTCATGTCCATATTACCTATTCGAGCGGTAGAACGAACGAATTTAAGAAGGTTGTAGTAAAATCGCTAAAACTAAAACCGGTGCATTGGGCATTGGCTCAGGCCCTCGGACAACATCGCAAGGAGCTCTATGAAAAAGAGAGAGTCAGGGTGGCCGATGCTTTTATGAGCAATACAGATTGGGTTATCCCGGAAGACGAAAAGCCAAGGCTCGTGTTCATTAAGTTCCAAATAGGCACAGGTATACCAAAAGAAAAAGCAGAAATGTATAGTAATCTCTTAAAAACGAAAATCACTAAAACAAATTTGTTTTCTGTAATCGACAGCAGGAGTATAGAAAAAGCCCTGGCCGGAAAGAAATGTATAGGCTCCGACTGTGCTGCCCTGATTCCGGTAGAACTAAGAGCCAATAAGATTCTTACCGGAACTATTTCCAGAGCCGGAACCCATATTTTTATAAACGCTGATGTTATAGACATTAAGAAGCAAAAGGTGGATTTTTCGGAAAGTCTTTTAATAGAAGAACTTTCAGAAGAAGGAGCAGAAGAATCTGTGGAGTTTTTAGCGAAAAAGATTACCGGTGGAACCATGGAGTATTTGGAACAACAATCCCTAAAAAACCCTTATGAGGGTAAATCTGTAAAATGGCCGATGATATGGCGTTCCACACTGGTGCCGGGCTGGGGTCAAAGAAGAGATGGTTCTAACCTGAAAGCGATAAGTTTCTTTTCAGCAACAGTGATAAGTGCATTGGTCTATGCAGTTTCTTATAGAAATTTAAAGAAGCGGGAAAAGGAATACCGGGATTTCAATGGCTGGCCCTATGGTACTAATCCAGATTTTCTTTCCTCCTACTATGGTAATAGTTTCTGGTTAAGCTATATGTTGAATGATAAAAACCATACTCGCTTAAAGCAGGCCGAACAAAAAGCAAATACCTATGCAAAAATTGTAGGTGGTATCTGGATGATAAATATAATCGATGTAATCCTATTTGCAGAAGGGGAAATGCCTCCTAAAAAGAAAGTCGATGTCAAATTATCTTCCGATAGAATGATAGGAGCGGATGGAAATTCCGGATTCTATATTTCAAGTGGTTTCAGTTATAGGTTTTAGAATTATTTTATTTTTTCGTAACTACACAGCGGAAAAAAGGCCTGTACAAGAAAAACAAAGAAAGAAAAGGACAGCCACAATAGCAGTAAACCCTCATCAACCGATGGTTCAAAGAATAAATTTGGTGTATTTTATCCTGAAACAGAACTTATCTCTGGACTAATGCCTTTCTCCATAAGCTTTAAAAAAATCCTGGCTATGTTTCTACAATCATCAATTCCCCTGTGATGCCACCCGACTAAGGGCAGTTCCAGGGCTTTTAGCATTCCTCTCATACCCGGAGCTTTTTCTACTCCCTGAGCGTCACAGAAAGAATGTTTCACATTATGCCATTGTTGATATATAGGTGGAACCACTTCTATTACAGGTTCGGAATGTGAACATTGTGCCGGAAACCCGGACTTAAGATCCCAATCACCGCAGGTAACAATAAATGCATTATTCTCCGTCAAATCATGGCTCTTTAACCAGGCAAGGTGCTTTTGGAATACATCAGGAAATAATTCGGCTTTATCCACATCTTCCTGTTGTATAGAAGTAAGCTTTTTGCAAAAATCGGTTAATCGGGGATGATGAATCGGTCGAACAAAAGACTGAAACTCATCGATTACTTCCCTGCGCTCAAGAGACACCAAAACTGATGGAAATTCTATAATTTCCTGAGGACTTATCCGAGGTCCATCCTGGCAGGTGGCTTCAAAATCTAAAATGATTGCATGTGTATACATAAAAAATTTAGCTCCTTTTAGCTTATTCTATCAAAACCTATATTCTCTCAATAAAAACTTCGTCTTCCACTCCCGAACCATACCAGATGTTTCTTCTGGGAAATTCTGTATGTGTCAGGTTGGTTCCTTTATATTCTTCATATTGAACTTTTTTATAGGCAACTCTGGCTCTGTGAAAAATTTCCACAAAGTCCCTGTATTCATAAAGAATCCAATCCCCTTTGATTTTTAAGTATTCCCCGGGTTTTGTTGTTTTTTCAAGATGATGCCAAACCGGTCCTGTATAGGAAAAAACTTTTGGCTTTTGGACAATCATCAAGTAGTAGTTTTCTTTGTTGCAATTATCCTGCTTTTTTTCCTTTTTTAGACTGACCTGTTTATCCTTCATACAGGTACTACAGTAACAGGGTTTTCTCCAGTAATCGAGATAAAAAACCTTTTGATTTTTTTTATTTAACAATTTTCTCAACTCTTTATTAGGTTGATATTCCTTATCCGGAATAGTTTCTGTCATATAGTATTTAGAATTTTCGGCAGAAATTAACTTGCCATTCTCGTCTTTTGCCCAGATGCATTTCCCTCCAATATGCGAAGGGTAACAGGTGCTAGAAATATACCAGCTTCCGGAAATGCATACATTCCCCATTTTGCAGGTGGGTGGTGGTTGTTCATGTCTTTTTCATTTGCTGTGTATCTATGCTGCTTATAGCTACCTATATTACCAAAACGAACAAAGCGCAGATCTTTGATTTTCATAGTTTTAGCCATTATTTATTCTCCAGTTCTACAAGTTTATCATCATCTGATCTAATTTGATCCCAACATTTTGAGCGTTCTTCATAATTTTTTGAATAACTTACTTTCTCACGATAGCATTTCATTCTTGTCTTATAAGAAATCTCTTTATCCGGAAACTGTTTCACCATTTCATTTGTACGTTTTTTGTCCCGATATGTTTTACTCATTGTAGAACTCCCTTCTGATAAAGGCATTCCCAGACATCTACTAAAATAGAGATGCTATCAGCCTTGCGCTGAATAAATGAGTATAAACTTATAGAGACCAGGTAAACGGAATCAAAAAAAGAAACAGTTTTGTCCATTACTAACTCCTTAAATAGTAGTTAGTAGCTGGTGCTGCCTCCGATGATAATGTGGGTGTTCATAACTTCCTCCGTGAAATTGAACAGGGTGAAAAGCAATCCTTTGCTTCTATGTATATTTTGACGAAGTAAATGAAAAAAAGTTTTGCTTTTTTTCTCTAATTTAGATTATATTTTCTCCAGTAGTATATTCCTATAATAATAGGAGTCTTATTTTGAATCTACAAAGAAAAAAGTGAATATAGTCGGCATCTATGAATACTTATATACTTTATGAATCCTCAGAAGATAACTCATTGCTGTTTATTTCAACTACAAACAGCTTAAGCATCCCGGTCGATGCAAAAGAGATATGGCGAGTTACTGCCAAATCCTGGGAGATAGCCTGTCTCAAACGTAATGAGTATCTTAATTGGGAACCTTATAAACCCCTCATTAGCTCCGAGAAAGACCTGCAAGACCTTATTCCTGAAGACAAACATGACACTGACAACGCAAGGTTACTGATAAATCTCGGTTATCCTGCTATTTCACCTGTTTTATTGGATATTTTTGCCTGCATTCAGGATTTTAATTGGCCGATTGCCAGAGAACTTACACCGTTTTTGATTTCCCTGGGACGAAAGAGCCTGGATACAGTTAAGAAAATTTTCCTCACGAATGATGCTGTCTGGAAGTACTGGGTAATACAGGAAGTCATTGCCAAAATGCAAGCTTCGGAATTGGAACAGTTTATTCCCCTATTGCAAAACCTGAATGAAAATCTTTCTGCTGAAGACATAAAAGAAGAAGTACACCTGGCAATTGACGAAGTTTTTACTGCTATAAAAACTCAGAATGACTCATTTTTCAAATCCTCTTTTCCCCCATGCTGAAGCATGGGGCTAAGAAGAATTTTTCTATATTATTAGAATTATCTAATAAGCTTTAGCCTTCCCCTGATATCTTTATTATTGGTATAAATCATATTTTAAATTCACTTCGCTTGCACTAGCGGAAAAGAGGTTCAATTTTTTTTAAAGGACACTTGACTTTTCTCACCTTACAACTTAATTTATGAAATGAAAGGATTTTATATATTGAAAGAGTATAAATTTCAACTATTTCCCCTTCGGTTTTTAAGCGGAACGTTTGACCGTTCCGAATTAGAAGCCCTATTTCAGACTCATTGGAAAAATGGTTTTCGTTTTGTGAAAAGGGAATTTTCTCTCGAACCAAAAAAGGTATTTGTTTTTTTTCAGAAATTAGCTTTCGGCATTCTATTCGAAAAGAATCCTGAAATCCCGGAAAAAAATAAGGATGTTCTACTTCTGGATTATAAAACCCGTTTTTTCACCTCTACAATAGATATGCAAAGGTTAAGCAGAACCTTAAATGAACCCGCTGCTATGGGTTATGATCTGGTATTTGGCTTTAAATATCCGGCCCGCTTTTTCTTTATCTTTCCAAGGGAATGCTATTTTTTTATCTTCACGAAACCTGCATCAGAATCGAGTTCTCCCAAAAAGATCCATCTTCTTGAACACCATTACAGGCTGTGGACCCAGACTATAGATGAAAAGGCCTATGAAGCCGATTTAAACCATTTTTTAAAAGACAAGGAATTGAAGTTTTCCTTGAGAGATGAAAAACGAAAATTTGGCGGTTTACTTCTATTAAGAACAGCAGTAGTAATCGCTCAATCAGGTTAAAAGGAATTTCTAATGAAGAATATTATAAAAAAACTCCGGTCTTTCTTTTTTTTCTTTTTGTTTCTATATGCCATCTACCATGCTTCTTTAGCGTATCAATATTATTCCATGAAAGAAAAAGCCGAGAATTTTGAAAAAAATCGTTCCTATTCCTCCATCTTTCAATATAATCAAAAAGGAGGAGAACCGCTCTTTTTAGTGAATCCGGAAAATAAACGGACTATCTTTTTCATGGAAGGATTCCGTGCACAGGCACCTGCCGGTTTTTATAGAGATTGGTTTGAAGAATTATATCAAACCGGAACCAATATTATTGTTCCGGTATACGGATTACAGAGTTCTCCTTTTGAATTGCGTAATCGAGACTGGAGGTTTCAGGAAGACCTGAGACTGGCAAATCAGGTATATGAGGCCTATGCTTCTGCAAAATCCGAGGAACATGAAATTCTTCTTGTAGCTCACTCATTTGGTACCTTACCCGCACTCTCGATTGCAGTCACAGCAAAACGAAGACCGGATGGAATTATCCTGCTTTCTCCTCTCAACACGGGTATGGAGTTTAAAGCCGCCGGAAAACTTGTATACTGGTTTTCTAAACAGACTTCCTGGTTACAATACCTGCTTTTATTTACAGAAGCCGGTAAAGCACCCAGTAGAGAATCTATCTGGGATATTGTAAATCCCCAAAAAAATAGGAAAGCAGCCTCGAAACTCGATGCGAACTTCGAAGACAGTTCTCGTTATGGATACCGGGTAGAAAAAGCTGCTATATGGATGGAAGAAGAGTTAGTTCCGAGGGTCAAAGATTATCGAATTTTTTTAGCCTATGGAAATTCCGATCTTTTCTTTTCCTCCCAGGGTTTTGAGAATTTAGGCAAAAGGCTGGAAGTCTCCGGAAATCGAGTTGATATTTACCCCATTCAAAACTCAGGTCACATGGTTTTAATGGATAATGGAGAAAAGGCCCTGAAAGAAAAAATTTTATTGTTTTTAAGAGCTAAAAAATAAAATTAAAACTTTTTTTCTTTCATTATCTTCCTTATCTGGTAAATGAGACTTAGCGTTTGCTGGAGGGCTGTACTAACGGATGGATATTCTCAAAGAAATATCAACAGAAGAACTGAGGAGAATCAGAAAAGAGCTTTATTCTTCGGATAAGAAGCAAATCTTAGATGCGGCTCATAGAATTGAAACCTATGCAGAAGCCAGCTATGATTTAAAACCGCTTTTTAAAGAAATGCAAAACCTGCTCTTTCATACCGATGAAGTGGTCCGAAAATGTCTGGTTCGTTCCCTATCCTTGATTGTCAGCACTACCGATATTCATATATTCATTCCCTGGTTAACCAAGTCTCTTTCCGATCCATATGAATATGTAAGACTCTATTCGATCTATACCTTCACAAACCTTTTCCGTCGGGGCTATGATATTCTGGATGCTATTCCGGAAATTATATGGTTACTGGGGGATAGCAATCCGGATGTGGCCTATGAAGCTGCAAATCTCGTAACTGCCTATCAATGTGATATTGGGAATTTTGAGTTTGTCGCTCGAAAGCTTCTATCCAATGAAAATTTACATGTTCTAAAAGGATCTCTCTGGGCTCTGCGCAGCATTCGACTAAAAGAAGAATTTATCGAACTTCTCTTCCAGTATATGATAAAAATACTGGAATCAAACGAAGAGGAACTAATTCGCAGGGTCTGTGAAACACTTTCCTACTATTCAAATCGTGTTTTGCTTCCTTCCGAGCTGGTAAATCGTCTGGAAGATTTACTCCAAAATCAAGAAGCTGTTTCCTGGTCAGTTGCTGAGTCCTTAACCGGTCATTATCTTTTATCTAAAGAAACCAAAAAGCTGGAGGACTTCCTTTTAAAATCTCCCCACATCGTAAGAAGTGGAACCCTCGCTTATCTCGAAAGAATATTTGAAAAGAAACATATTCTTTATAAAGAGTTAATAGGTATATTAAATACCTGTTTATTAGATAAAGACTACGAAATTCGCAAGTATGCAAGCAGGACTCTCGCTCACTACTACCTAAATGATAGAGATTGGGATTCTTTTTTAAAAATGCTGGAAATGGAACCTCTCTGGGTAATCGGAAAAAATGCCCTTCTGGTTTTACTCTATAAGGTTAAACACCAGAATCTGGATATTCATCCTATATTAAAGTCCCTGATTAAGAAAATAGAAATAGTAGATTTTGAACAATATCCCCTGGAAGTAATAGAAGAATACTGCCTGAAAGGTAAAAGAAATGCCGAAAAAGTAGAAACCAGTCTGCGTATAGCCAGACCTCCTATAGGAGAAAAAACAGAAACCATCCGTACCTATTGCCGGAGAGCCAAATTAAACCCACCTTATAGCGAGTTAGAATGGTATCGAATCGGAGATAACTTTCGTAGAGAAAAACGTTACCGGGAAGCTGTTGATTCCTATCGTAATGCTATTTATATAAATCCTAAAAATGCAGGAGCCTGGAATAATCTGGGTATTTGTTATACAGAACTGGAAGAAATAGAGAAAGCTTTAGATGCCTTTTTAACTTCTTTAAAAATCAATCCGGAACAACACCAGAGCTGGGCAAATTACGGAAACCTCTTCAAAAGAGAGAAAAAATATGAGGAAGCCCTGCGGGCCTATAAAAAATCCGTAGAGTTAAAACCTACTTATGCCCAGGGCTGGGCAAATCTGGCAACGGGTTATAAGGCTGTAAAAGATCTGGAAAGAGCCATTGAATGCTCAGAAAGAGCCTTATCCTTGCTTTCAGAGGGTAAGGAACAGGATATTCCCTCTTTAGTACAAACCGAATACAACCTTGCCTGCTACTACTGCCTAAGTGGAGCGAAAGAAAATTCTCTCAGGCATTTACAAAGAGCTCTCAGCTTTCATCCTGAATTAAGGGAGAAAGCCAAAGAAGATGAAGATTTTATAAGTATTCGAGAAGAAGAAGAATTTAAAAACCTGGTGGCTAATTAGGAATTCTTACAGTCATCCATTCGAATTTCAATTTTTCCAAGACCGAAACTTGTATTCTTTCCAATATGCAGAATCTCCATTGCTTTTAATATTTGGAAAGTGCGAGGACTGATATTTTTCAGGGTGTAAGTACCCAGAATACCACTTTGTTGAACTTTTCTTTCCTGTCGGTTAGAATACCGGTTCCATTTTTTATAGGAACAATCATTCACAGTTATCTGAACCTCTTCCTCACCGGAGATATCTTTTCTATCAAATTCTCCATAAAAAGAGTGCATGGTAGAATATCGCCTATTGATACTATCAAACAGGAGCTTTCCGTTTATACTTTTTAACACTTTTCCATTCTCAGCAAAACGTCCGGGTGTTAAAAAAACCATGTCAAAATCTCCGGTTCCTGTATTTGAGCCTCTAAAAATCCTATCAAACTCTTTTCGGGCATATTCCTGTATGGAAAGGGTTTTAATCTCAGCCATCTTATCTTTTTCTGAATAAAGCTCTTTTCCACTTATATCATCTCGAATAGAGCTTAAAGAAAAAGTATTTCTATCTTTTCCAAAACCTACTTTTCCCATCTCCTCAAAAGTTTTGGAAAGGTAGGGAAAGAAACGAATGAAATCTCCAAAAAAAGTCATTTTGAATTGCAGCTTATCACCCACCTTATAATAGCTCTTATGGCAGGGTGTAATGATATAGGGATGCGGTTTATAATGATAGCCCATCTTTCGAAAATTGTCATCCTGACTCTCAAAAATCTGAAAGTAACCACAATCCGAAGAGGAACTGCACTCAGAACACTTATCCGAATACTGTTCACAAAAGACTTTCTTAAGGGCATGACCGAAAGAACCCCTGAGAAGAGAGCCTGTAAATTCGGGAAGCCTGCATTCATACATAGAAATAAGCTCAACAGTAATTCTGGAAAAGTTTAACCTGGAGTTCAACATAGTTATTTATTCAGTATGACTTTTTTTATAGTGAATTTAGAAATAAGAATTCAAGAAAAAAAAGAAGATCTTTCTAAAAAAAAATAAAACAAGATTTTCTTGCCAGCTCTGCATGATTCTTTGATAATGATCCTGAATAAAGAAGAGGGGTTTATATGTCAGAAGTCCTGGTACCCTTGGCTGAGGGTTTTGAAGAGATCGAAGCGGTAAGCATTATTGACGTTTTAAGAAGAGCTGATATTGAAGTAGTTACCGCAGGAGTGAATTCACAAACAGTTTGTGGTTCTCATGGAATCTGTTTTTATACCGATGTACTTTTCTCCGATTTATCCTGTCCTGAGGATGAATTTAGTATGATTGTTTTTCCGGGCGGCTTACCCGGAGCCCATCACCTGCGGGATGATGAAAGAATCATAGAGCTGACAAGAAAAATGTTTCATAAGGGGAAAATCACTGCTGCTATCTGTGCAGCTCCAATAATCCTGGAAAAAGCCGGAATTTTGGAAGGAAGGAATGCAACTTCTTATCCGGGCCAGCTTGAATCTACAGAGAATACTTCCATCTCTATAAAAGCAGAAAGAGTTGTTCGTGATGGAAATATTTTCACATCCAGAGGACCGGCAACTGCCCTGGAATTTGCCCTGGAACTGGTAGAGGCATTAAGAGGAAAAGAAGTGAAAGAGAACTTACAAAAGAAGATGTTACTTGTTTGAATATAAAAAAATATTTTTACTTCCTTTACTTTGCCTGGACCTATTTATTTCCTGTGCATCTCTACCGGAAGTTGATTTCTTTCCGAAACCCGAAGGAATTAATTTTTCATTAGAAAAAGGAAATACAATCACGCTAAGTACGCAGGAAGAAACAGGAGAAATTCATAAGTCTTTTATTGGTTTTGATGAGTCTTCCTCTTTGTTTTGGGCCTGTGGCGAATGTAAGAATTTTATTATATATCACACAAAAAATACTCTTCCCTACCAAAAGTATTATATCCCTCGCAGTGCAGAAAAAAAAGAAGGTAAGATCTATGCAGTAGCCCTTTCTCCGGATAAAAGAAAATTAGCTATAGGAGGTTGGACCGGTTATAGCTGGCAGGGTTCTTTCAGCCTTTACATTTTTTCTATTCAAAATGCAGAATTACTATTCCAATTTTCAGACCTACCTGCTCCTATCAAAGCTGTAAATTATTCTTTTGATGGTAATTTTATCCTTGTTGGACTCGGAGGAGGATATGGCATTCGAGTTTTTTCACTCAAAGAAAATAAGGTTTATATGGCGGATAAAAATTATACCACAGGCATAAAAGAAATTAAAAAAGGTCATGATGGTAATTATTATGTTTTATCCGAAGATGCTTCTTACAAGGTCTATAGCCCGGACTTTAGAATCAAATTTGCTCGAAAAGAAGTAAGCAAAAATTGTCGGTATTCTTTTTCAAATAAAGCAGAGTATCTTTTCAGTCATTGTGAGAATGATAAGCAATTTAGCTATGAGTATATCCCCAAAAACAATTTATTATCCTGGAATACGATTCATTCCGGAAAATTTATTTCCCCGAGTGCATCTTATACACCTGTTTTGTTTCCGGTAAAACTTAGTTCTGGAGGATTCTACCTTATCTATAAAAATTTAGATTTCGGATATGAGTTATTTTATTATCCAACACCAAATGCTTATCATAAAGTAATTTACAAGTTTCCATCAAAACCCCTGAACATAGCATCTTCAGAAAAGGATAATCTTCTTATATACGATGAAAAAGCCGAATTCAAATTATTTTACAAAAACGGAATACAATTTTCCAAAACACAGAGAACTGAAAAAACTTTTACCGGAAAAGAAGAAAGAATCCTACTTTCTTATGATGCTTCCCGAATTGTATTTGATTTTGGAATAGAGAGAAAACATATGGCTGCTTTTTCTCTTTTAGATAGGAAACTTCTTTTAAAACCTCCGGAAGTTTCAGACCTGTATCTCAACAAAGTGGAATCCGAAGACTTATATATTCGTAATTGGAAGAATAGTCGTGATCCTATTTTTTATGATAGAGAGATCCTGGAGTCGGCCAAGGAAGTCTCGAAAGTCCTGGCTATTTCCCGATTGGATACTTTTTTTTTACTGGGTACGGATGTATATTTAAGAAAATTCGACACAAATGCAAAACCTATATGGGTAACAAGTTTACCTTCTATCCCTTCTGCGATTAATATTTCCGGAAATGAGAAATTAGCCGTACTCAGTTTTCAGGATGGTTCTCTACGCTGGTATCGCATACAGGATGGTCGGGAATTATTTGCCCTGTTTCCCTTTGCAAGCCCTTCCTGGCTTTTAGTAAGCCCCGGTGGACTCTACGATACTTTAAATGGGAAGATACATTCATACGGATGGATGGTAAGCGAAGGAAATAAAAAAGAAGCAGTATTTTTACCTTTAGGATATTTAAAAAAATATTTATATAAACCAGAACTATTCAAGAAGATAATCAAATCCCTAAAGACAGAAGAAGAAATTTATAAAAATAAAATCCATAGATTCAGAAAATCTATGGGAAAAAAAATCATGCGTCTTGCAAAAAGAAAAAGATATTATTTGAGAACTAAAATGCAGGTGAAGGAATAAAACTTGGAAAAAGCAATGTATCTGAAAGAAAATCTCTCTGCCCTATCAGGAACAATTCGTGAAAAAATTGCAAACTCAAAAACTATTTTCTCTTTTGAAGTTTTTGAGACAAAAGTAAAAGCCTTTACAATAAAGGTTGAAGATACTTTTTTACATTCAAGACATGACCCGATAAAAGAATCCTCCCGCTATATTGATAGTCTACAGGAAGATGATTCAGAAAGATTATACATATTTTTAGGAGCAGGTCTGGGTTATGCAGTACAGGAAGTTTTACAAAGAAAAAAAGGAAAGTTAGTCTGGATAGAACCCTTCCCATTCATTTTAAAGGAAGCGCTTTCTATATATGATTATTCTAAATATCTAACAGATAAAAAACTTTATATATTAACCTCCCCCTTTTCCGAAGAGGAATTTTTTGATACATTTCGCGGAACTGCTAATTTTTCTACGAGCTTTATCCCGCACAGGCAAAGTTTTCAATGGAAGCAAGAAGAATATATGGATATAAAACTTCGTTGTGAACGTTTTTTTCACAAGAAAGATGTAAATATAGCTACTCTTTCTCGCTTTGAAAAATCCTGGACTCGCAACATGCTACAAAATGTAGAACGGCTAAGAAACTTTGTTCCCATCTCTCGACTCTTTGATTCTGCTAATGATTTACCCGTTCTGGTCTGCGGGGCGGGTCCGGGTTTATTCGACAGTCTTGAGGAAATTCGTGAATTTCGTGAAGAGTTTATTCTCATCTGTGTGGACACTGCCTTTCATGTGCTACAACAAAAAGGGATAGAGCCTGATTTGATATATACAGTAGATCCTCAGGCTATTAATAGTGCATACCTTCAATCTTATAAAAACGAAGGCCGCATTATTTTTGATCCAACTTCAAGCTATCATAGTTTACAGCTCCCCGCTCTAAATAGAGGCTATATAACCAGTTCTCCGTTTCCCTTGTTGCAATTTTTCACCTCTTGCTTTAAAATCGATGTGGGGGATGTTCCATTCGGAGGCTCGGTTTCTACTAATTCCATTAGCCTCGCTTCTATGATTTCATCGGGACCTGTTTTTCTTGCCGGTCAGGATCTGGCCTTTACAGAAGGACTTGCACACTGTAAAGGAGCTGTTTTAGAAGAGCGTTTAAATTACAAAGAAAGCCGCTATTTCAGAAGAGAATTGCATAACTACAGACAGTTAACTGCTCTTCCTTCCAAAGAAGTAAAAAGTTATACAGGAAAAATATTAAAAACAAATGAAAAATTATTAATATTCAAAAAATGGTTTGAAGATAATAGAAGAGATAAAATATGGTTAAATATTTCAAATAAAGGTGCTAACCTGGAAGGAATTCCGTATTGTAGTTTGAAAGATTTCATTAAGCAAAGCCGAAAAGAAGAAGTAAGAAAAGTCCGAGAACTCATAGCCAATCTTCCTCTAAAAGAAGAAGGATTTTTTTTAGATTTAGAAGCCTTACAGGTATCTACAAGAAATCTTATACAGAAATTGAAAAGTTTTGAAGGTCTTTTAGAAAAAGGACTTCAACTAAGTCATGAGATATATAAACTTGTAGAGAAGAAGAACTTACAGTCTCCTGAGTTTAAAAATAAACTATCTCAAATCTCAAAAATCGATGAAGAAGTAGCTTCCAAAAAAGGTTTAAATGAAGTCCTGGCCTCAGGAATGCAGAGGGTAATTTTAACTATCACGGAAGGATATGAAGAACAATTAGACTTAAAAGAAAGACTGGACGAAAAACTGTCTATTGCAAAGAAAAGTATTCTTTTATATAAGGGTTTATTAGAAGCTTCTCAAATAATGATAAAGCTTCTGATAAAAACAACTTACCGCTTTTGAAAAGAGAAATCGCAATTTTTCTTAGAAATTCTGCACAACACCCGGAGTTTTATCCTGAAGGCCGCGGCTTCCTCCGGTTTCGTTAGAAGTCCATTCTTTTCTACTGAAATCATTAATGATGTATTTATAACGATCTTCTTTAGTAGGTGCACCTACACAATCCATAGCTCCAATAACAAACAAAGAAAGTAAGATAGTAATTTGTAAGGTTTTCATTTTCTCCCCCTTTAAACTTAAATCTATTATAAAGGGGGGCAGGGACAAATTAGAAGGAGAAGGAGATTATTTTTTAATTTTTTGGAAAATCACTATGTTCCATTGCCTTTTTTATTTTTTCTAAAAAGAAATGACTCGAGTACACGGTATGAAGATCAATGCCGGCAGGTATGGAAAATATCCCTAAAACAGAAAAAAAACGCTTCTTTTTACAATCTCCAATTTCGAGTTTGCTGAGGTATTTTTCTGCATTTTCCAGGGCTTTTTTCCAGGACTCAAACATAGCCCTCATTTCCTTGCTAAAGCCATCGAGAAGCAATTGAGAGGCTTTCTCCACCTCGATAGTCCCCAGATTTCCAGGTAAAAGAGGTCCGGGATACAAATTATAGAGCCTCTCCATATCTAATTCAATATCTCCTTCATCCAGTTCTTTTAGAGGCAAAATAGAACTCACCGAGACAGACAGGGGAAAGGAAAATTGCATCAAACTATCAATAAAACGCAGGTACTCCAAATCCTGACGAATACTCCAGTATCCTCCCGGCGGAATAAATTCCAGTTGCTTTTCACTCAACTGCCCGGTCAGGTTAAAAATATACTGGGTTAATTTTATTTTTTCCACCCAGAGTAGATGGTTGAGTTTTTTATCCATGATTCTACCCGGTTTCTTTATTATTAGACGAAAAAAAGTTGTTTTACGTCATGATCTGAGGGTGAAAGCTTCCTGTCTAATAGATTAATTACTTTCTGTCGAGGACTAAAAACCATGAATTATAAACTCATTTTTTTTCTTATCCAGTTTTTTTTATGGATTACAGCTTCCTTATTTGCCGAAAGTCCCATCAAGATCTATCAGAAACCTGCTACCCGGAAGGGAGAATTTAATTATTATGCTTCCAATTCAGCACCGCTTGACTACTGGCTCATCTTTAAGGTAATAAATGCTCAAAATACTCAGGCCAGTCCCTCTATGGAATTAAAAACCATAATTCCTGTTGGTGCTAAAGATTTTCCAATTATCAACATCCGGGCAGAGAACCCTAAGAAAGCCTTTCAATTTCAAATCAGTTATAAGTACAGTCCGGGCAATCCCCTAACCGCCATTCATAATGATAATTATATATATCATTTCCCATTCGCACACGGAACCAAAAGAAAACTCAGTCAGGGTTATAAAGGACTCTATACGCATCAGGGCTGGCAGGAGTTTGCTCTTGATTTTGAAATGCCGGAAGGAACTGAAGTTTATGCGGCAAGAGGGGGAAAAGTAATACAGGTAATTGATCATTTCAATGAAGGAGGAGCTTCTGCGAGCTATGCCGAAAAAGCCAATAAAGTTGTTCTTTTACACGATGATGGTACCTATGCGTCTTATGTACATCTGAAACTTAAGGGATCTCTAGTAAAAGAAGGAGAAGAGATAAAAGCCGGAGACCTTATCGGATACAGTGGAAATACAGGAATGAGCCAGGGTCCCCATCTGCATTTTGATGTAATTCTACCTGACTTTGAAGGTGCAAAGACGGTTCCAACGAAATTTTTAAGCCATGATAATCAAGTAATCGAACCGGAAACCGGAAAATACTACTATGGTTTTTGGGAGAATAAAGAAACTTTTGAAACAAGATTTGGATCTGAATTAAAACCTGAAGATTATGCAGATTATTCTAAAAAATTAGAAAAGACTGATAAATTCGAAGTTCGAAAGGAAGTTATAGATGATACGATTGTTCTTTTTGCCTCCAATTATTTTGATAGAGATGTGAAATTGGACTGCTTTTTCCAACTCCAAAATAAACAGAAAGTTGTTGAAATTCCTGCCGACTTGAATATTCCGGCTCTTTCTGAAATCTTCTTAACCATTTTAAAACCTGTAAACCCGGCAAAACCCGGAGGATATAGACTTCGTTATACTTATCGTTTAGAAAAGTAAGGGAATTATACTTGCTATTTTTCTTTGAAGAAGAATTATTTACGAACCTAAGAAAACCCAATGAAGGAGTTATCAATGAAACAAGTGGTTTTATTGTTCACAGTTGTTCTTTTGGTGTTTGGAGCGATACTGGCTCAACCCAATTTTGATCCCGGGAAGGAAGATAATGTTCCGGTACTGGACCCGGATGGTAAAGAAGACCCCAAAAAAGATGTCCCCGACTACTGGTTGCCTGAAAATTTTACGGTTTATGTCAGAGGAAACATTGTAGTAAATACACCTTACGAAGGATTTTCCGCAAAAGTTTTACCTACGAAAAATCTTTTTAAGGGTGGTACCGGCTGCTATGTGGCCTGCTATTCTCACAATAAAGATGCAGCTATTTATGGTGTCGGAGGAAACATCTATGTCATGGGTCAAATGCGAGTTGAGGGTGAATACATCGGTAGAATCTGTCATCCAAAAGGCTTCCGTAATAAAGACATCAGTGCTGCTCAAAAATTCAAATTTTTGTGCTCAAGATCCCTATCCGAGAGTTGTAGAGGGGGTTGCTGGGCAGGTGGAGATACCGGCGGCTGGTTTGGAATCCAATAAGAATGCAACTTTATAAATTTCTTTTTAATGTTTTTCTAATTTCTACTCTCTTCTTATGCAAGGGAGTAGAAAAAAAGAAAGAAGTTCAAGTTGAAAAAGTAGATCCCTATTATAACGAACTTGCACTTTTTATTAGTGGTTCAACAAAAGAGAATGGAATGTTTGCAGACTTAAGTAAAACTAAAGAATATGTTTCTTATGCAAAACAGACAGAGCTCTACTGGAAGGCAATCGAAAAAGAAAATTCAAGGATCCGTATCTGGTCAAAGGAGAAAGTTCCTGCTTATAATAAAGACAATACGGTTTTATACCTACTCAGCGGAGCTGATATTATTAATGCCTATAATTTTTATCCGGATGCCAGACGCTATGTTTTTATAGGTTTGGAACCTACAGGTAAAATTTTAAATCCATTGACACTCGACAAAAAACAATGGAAGAAAGGTTTAAACTCTATGCAAGATTTATTGTATGAGTTTTCTCTAAATAACTATTTCACCTATAGACGGATGCGGCGAGAACTGGCAAATCCTTATTTCCAGGGAGTTACACCCCTCATGGTTATATTTCTTTCCAGGCTCGGAATGCAAATTGAGAAATGGGAAACACTGGAAATTCAAGATGATGGCAAACTCAGTCTGAGTACTGAAGACAAAAAAGAAGGAATGTACGGAAGTCGAATTATTTTTCGAGACTCCAAAGGAGAGAAAAGAGAACTCAGCTTTTTTCGAATCATGATCAATGAAAACTCTTTTTCTATGGATCAGAAAGAAGGAAAATTTTTCAATTCTCTCGGTCGTTTAAATCTTATTTTCAAATCAGCAGAATACCTCTTACAGGAAAAACGCTTTGAAAGGTTTATAAAAGGTCTTTTAGAGAAAAGCGACATGGTAGTACAGGATGATTCAGCTATCGCGTATACTGCATTTAACCAAACAGAATGGGATGTACATCTTTTTGGAAAGTATACTTCAAGAGTTTACTTAAGAGGAACCCCCCCGGTTGGCTCACAAAAAGAGCTCATCGAATTGTATAAGTCAAAGTCCGAAGTATTACCGTTTAACTATGGATATGGTGTAATTAAAGGTAGAACCAAATCCAGTCTGATGGTGTTTAAAAGGAAGTAGCTTTCATTGAAATATATTTTGTTGGGAATATTTCTTTTCTCAAACATATTCGTTTTTTCTAAAACTTTAAGAAAAGAGCAAATATACTTTTCCCTTGCAAAAAAAAGAAATCGTTTTTTTTACGAGTTAGAGCAAAAGAAAAGTATAGCTCTTCTTCTAAATCGTAATATAAAAAGTCTGAAAGAATCAGAAATAGAAGCAGGACTTTTGGGCATGCAACTTTTTGCATATTCCTTATCTCAAAAAGAGGAAAAAAAATTAACCGAAAAACTATTTTTAACATACTACAAATATCCTCAAAAGCTACGCTTTCGAATTATAGAAACCTGCATTTCCCTATCCCTGCTTTCCTGTGAAAAGATAGCAATGGAGGCTCTTTTAAATGATGGCAATTCTAAAAACTTTGCCATTGCGGCAGATTACTTTCAAAAAAACTTTAAATTAAAATACTCAAAGAAGTTTATTCAAAAAATACTGTATAAGAATTTTCCTAATTATTCGGATATCCCTGAATTATTCCTACTGAATAATTATCTCAAAAAGAAATATTCGGAAAAGCTGGAAAAGTCAGCCCTGCTGGATTTTTTTTCTTATATTCCAGAAAAAAATCTATGGTATTTTTATAGTTTGCAAAATGAAAACCGTGATTTTCCCGGTGTTTTACTTACCCGCAAACCTGATGGTAAATTTTTGCGAGATAAAAAAGGAAACATCTATCTTCAAGCCCAACTGGCTCGTTCCATTACTAATGTAGTTCCTTACCTGAAAAGCGGAAATACTCCAAGAGGAGTTTTTTCTATCCAGGGATTACATATAGCGAAAAGTCCCCTGATTGGTACAACTCCGGCTTTTAAATTATTCATGCCGAATGAAGTAAGTCCTTCTCAATATTTTCATTCCGAACCATACTCAAGAGAATGGAGTATCGGAGATTATCTAAAGTTAATTCCTTACAAATATAGAAATAATCTAATATTACAGGAAACTTTTTATGCCGGAAAGGCAGGTCGAGACTTCATCTATTCTCACGGAACAGGAATTCGTTCAGCTTATTACAAAGGAAAACCCTACTATCCATTAACACCAAGTCGGGGTTGCCTGGTGATGGAAGAATTCTGGAATGAAAAAACAGGTTACTTAAAAAAAAGTAAACAACTCGAATTATTAAATCTTATTGAGAACTCAGATAAGATAAAAGGCTATTTCTATGTCCTCGAATTTAAAAAAATTCCGGACATAGAAACAATCCAATTATATGCCGAACAATCAGAAGACTAAATTATAGACCAGCTTTTTTGCAGGCTTCTTCCACAATTGAATTTTCATTGCCCTGTATTTCTTTTATAAGTCTTGCTCTCTCGCACTCCCATTTATCAACCGGATCCATGCGGTTCCAGGCTTCAAAAAGCTTTCGATTGCTTCCCGATATAATCCCCCTGCGAGGATAAGCTTTATCCATATACATAAAAGTTCTCGCGATATTTCCATAAATAGAAGGCATGGGTTCAGCAATCTTTCCTTTTACTTCAAAATCACACTTCCCAAATTCTCTTTCTTCTCCCGGAATCATATTGTACATATAATTTGAACGATACTGGTTTAGTTCACCTATAGCGGGATGAAGATTATGCATATCGGCTTCCATACGGCGGAATTCTTCACTTACTTTAGAAGCACAACGTCTGCCCTTATAAGGTTTTTCTTTTGATACACAATTTGGATGTCCTTCCCTCCACTCTTTAAAACTTCGGCCAAAGTTTTCAGCTGCGACCACATGTTCCCACTCAATATTCCTGGAACGCTTATTCGAACTTTTCTTGGGTACATATCCACATTCCTCCGGATCTACTCTTTTATCTTCATAGAATTTACATCCACAATAGAAAGTAATTCTATGCTTCTCATAAATTTTCATGAGAAGGTTTTTAGATCGATTAAAACTATAGATCTTTGTATTACCCGAAAGCTTAGAGTTTGAAGAATAATTTGATGACTCAGTCTTTTTTTCGATTTCAATGCCTGTATCACTTTCTTCTTCATTAGATTCTTCTTCTGCCTGTGTGATATCTTTATCCGAAGCATTGTTTTCCTTACAAATTACAAGCCCGAAAGCAAGTAAAAAAAGAAAAGGAAATAGTAAGTTTCTTATCATATAATCCATCCTTGATGTTCTGAGAATCTATATCGATTTTTCTTGTTTTGCAAGATTATTTTTCTATTTTTGCAGAAAGAATTTTTATAAAAATGGGATCTATACAACTTTTCAAACCGAAGGAGAAAATTTTTCTTTACTTTTAATCCCTGAATTGCCTAAAATTTACTTATTTATTTTGATTCAGGAAGGTAGCTTATGTTTAGAACTGCTCTTTTTCTTATGCTTTTTCTCCCGGCCATACTCTTCAGCCAGGAAAAAAACACTTTGCCGATAAATTCGGGCACTAAAAACACTCATGAAGGAGATTCTTTTGAAGGCAGATGGAATTGCGGTGTTTACGGGTATTTAACTCTCTGGAAATTAGAAGCCGGTTCTTACTACGGTTCCTATACATATAAGCAGGGGACCATTTCGGCTTCCGGTAATAATTTTCTCATGAATGGAACCTGGGAACAATTCGATGGAGGTGGAAATGTTCATTTTAGACTTTCCGAAGATAAAATGGAGTTAATCGGTCGCTGGAACTATCACGGAGAAAAATACTGGCAAAAAGTCCCCTGGAATTGCAAACGAGAAACAGAAGAACTATAGTTACACAGCAAAAAACCTCTTTCTATAAGGAATCATTCAATCAATTGAAATGTGAATAGGTAACTACGGGATTCTAAAAACACTACATCTTCCTTCCCACTCGGTAATGCCCGAAATGGAGTATCGAAGATATAGTGTTTATTAAGAAGCTTTCCGGTTTTATCATAAAATCCTAATTCTCCGGAAGCATTCGCTACAAACATTTTCCCTGTATAGAAAGCTGTTTGAAAAACTGTAGGGGTCTTACTCTGTTTCTTTATATCCTGTATAACCTTTCCTTCACTTGATACAAATATAATCCTTTCCGGTAAATTTATAAGAGAATAGCCTTCATCACTTACTGCCATAAAAATTTTATGGGGATACACTCTCGGAAATTTCACATCATATACTTTTTCTCCTTTATTGTTCATCAAACGAAAATAATCGCTATCTTTATAAAGGAAATGAACGGCAGAAAAATTCATGTTCGGGGATAGAGCCGCACTCTTAAAAAAATATAACTCCTTATCATTACCTGCAAATAGTTGAAATAGAGGTTCTGCCTTAGAGTTAATAAGAAAAAGTTCTCCCCCTGCGAACACAATAAAAGCACCTTCTGTATTATTAGAAAAAGCATAATCACTTAAAAAGCGACCATCCATCTTTTCTATTCCGATTTTAGCTCCATTTTTATCAACAGTAATAACCTGGTTATTATCTCCTGATATTAAAAGGCTAAGGTTTCCCTGCCGACTTGTCCTGGGATAACTTTTAAAAGGCATCTTCCAAAGTTTTTCTCCATAAGAAGAATAAAACTCTACATTTTCTCCGATTTTCTCATAAAGCAGGTATCCAGATCCAGTGCTGGGAGTTTCTACTTTTTCTTTTGGTTTTAGTGGAATTTTTTTTCCCGTGCGAAAGGAAAACCATTCAGCAGCTGTCCTGTAACCATTAAATGATTTCTTGGGAGAAAAGGAAAAGCGTTTATCTTCCGGCAAACCCTTAAAACTCTCTTTTTTCCACATCCAATTTGGCTGGACAAAAGAAACGTGAAGTTCTTTTACATTAAAAAAATAAAAAAATAAAAAGAAGAATAAGACTATATTACTAATGAAATATATCAAGTATTTGTTTCCTCCAATTTTTTGTATAAAAGATATAAAGCAATATTCGCTACATACTCCCTGAATAATTCCCGCCGTAAAGGAAGATTAAATTTATGAATTTCAGCTTCTTCTCCCCTATGTTTAATTCCAATAAAAACAAGGCCGACCGGTTTTTGTCGACTTCCTCCACCCGGACCGGCTATACCGGTAACAGAAATAGAATAATCGGAATGATAAAGCTTTTCGAGACCTTCGACCATCTCTCTTGCACATTCTTCCGAAACCGCACCATAATTTATAAGGGTATCTTCACTTACTGAAAGAACATCCCGCTTAATATTATTATGATAAGATACAACGCTACCTAAAAAGTATTGGGAAGAACCAGGAAGATCCGTAATCAATTTGGAGATAAGTCCACCCGTACAACTTTCAGCTGTAGCCAACATTTTTTTCTTATCAGTTAATATTCGGTGAATAGTGGGAAGAGCCTCTTCTTCACTTATCATTTCAACACGAGTATCTAAATTTTCTAATATATCTTTCAGACTTTTCTCTTCATGGGTGTGAAAGGAGAGTTTTACATAACCCGGCCTAGCTGTTATTCCCCATTCGACTCCCTCTTTTTCAATTAAAGGATTATTCTCTATATATTTTCTCTGAAAAACAGTTTCTCCTATTGTCCAGACAAAACGATGAGCAGAATATATCTCTTCCGGAATATACTTTTCTTTTAATATAGGAAGGAACCTATTAGAAAACATGGACATCATTTCACCCGGAACGCCAGGAAAAGCAGCAAGCGAGCAAAATTCATTTAAGTTCACAAAAAAACCTGGTGCAAGACCCACTTCATTTTCTAAAGGCTCAGCACCAGAAGGAATGCAAACCTGTCGCTTAGTCATATCCAGAATATCCGAATAATCCTTCCCTCTCAAACGACTAAAAGCAATGAGTTTTTTTTCGGCTGAAGGAAGGGGAATATAATTAACCTTTAATATATTACATAGTACGGATAAAGTATAATCATCCTGTGTAGAACCAAGCCCTCCGCTCATAAGAATAAGCGATACTTTACTTTTATCCATAACTCTTCTGATTTCTTCTTCGATATACTCCGGCTTATCCGGTAATACAATAATTCGATTCACAATAAAACCAAGTCCGCTTAATTCATTGGCCATCCAGATAGAATTTGTGTCCGTATTCTTTCCGTAAGTAATTTCGGAACCGGTAGAAAAAATATAAATATCGGGCTTCATATTATCCTTCTACCTTTTCAAGTTTCTCGGGTGAAGATATCCCTAAAAGTTTCAAGCCTTCCGAAAGGCAAATTCGACTAAGCTCACAGAGATAAGCCAGACCCTTTCGTTCTTGTTCGCCAGCATCTTTTAGCCGGTTATTCTTTGCCATATAAAACTGTGTAAAAGCCTTACTTAAATTCTGGAGATAATTGCATAGACGATGTGGCTCCATGCTGAGTCCGGCATCATAAGTTTCTTCTAAAAAACGTCCCAGCCAGAAAATAAGTCTCGAACGTTCTTCTGTTAATTCAAGTTTTTTTGCTTCCTCGTAACCACAGGCTTTTCCAACTTCTCGAAAAATGGAACAAATTCTGGCATGTGCATATTGCAAATAAAAGACCGGATTTTTATCTGAATCATCTTTGGCTAGTTCCAGATCAAAATCAAGCGGAGCATCCAGAGTTCTCATGACAAAAAAATAACGACCCACATCTTTTGCATGTTCACCGAGATATTCCAGTAAGTCGGTCATGGTCTGAAACTGACCGAGACGCTTACTCATTTTTAATTTTTCGCCTTTTTCTATAAGGTTTACCTGTTGGGCAATTAATACGCGAAAGGCATTTTCAGGATATGACAGAGATAACATGGCTCCCTTTAGTCTGGCTATATAGCCGTGGTGATCCGGTCCCCAGATATTAATCATTTTATGGAAACCTCTATCCATTTTATTTTTATGATAAGCTATATCAGCAAGAAGATAAGTTGGCCTTCCATCTTTCCGAAGGATCACCCTGTCTTTGTCATCACCATATTTACTTGAAACAAAAAGCTTTTTACCTTCCTCTTCTTTTACATCCCCTGCACGCTCAAGGTTATCTAAAACAGCCAGTACCTTATTAGATTCATGAAGACCGGATTCTAAAAAAAACTCATCAAATTCAACACCAAATTGCTTAAGAGCTTCTTTTTGAGAAGCTAAATTTTCTTCAACTGTCCAGCGAGAAAATTTATCAGCAAGATTCTTATAATCTTTTTTTTCGAGATAATTATCAATTTCCGGTTGATGATTTTTATAAACATTTTTTGCAACGTTGATTAAATATTCTCCCCTATAACCTTCTGAAGGAATATAATTTCCTTTTAAAAGTTCTTCTTCATTTAAGACTTCTTCATCTCCCTGAATTTGTATTGGTTCACCTTTGGACTCCCGGAGCCTTGCAAGACAAGAAAAACCCAGGAGACGAACCTGATTTCCATAATCATTAACATAAAATTCTCGATGCACATCATGACCGATGTGGGAAAGTAAATTGCAAATGGAATCCCCCATGGCAGCAGCTCTTGCGGATACAATGTTCAATGGCCCGGTAGGATTCGCGCTTACAAATTCAAAGTTAATTTTCTGCGAATGCGTAACACTTGCACGCTGAGGTCCATCCGAATAAAGAAATTGGTGTATATAATTTAGTAAGTAGAGAGGTTCAATTCGAAAATTAATAAAACCCGGTTTTGTAAATTCAACAAAAGAAAACATTTCATTCGGCACAAGATACTGTATAACTTTTTCGGCTATATCTTCCGGTTTGCCAGGAAGATGTTTCTTATTTTCCAGAATAAAGGCAGAGGAGTAATCTCCAAATTTTTCATTTCTTGAATATTCCAGACGTATATGCAAATCCTCTAATTTCTTTTCCGGTAAATTATCATTCAGATATTTTTCTACAGCCTGTTGTAAGGTTTCCAGTACGCGATACTTCAATAATTCATTTTCTTTCATTTTGTAATCTCTTTATACGTTCTTCTAATTTTTTTAAAAATCCCTGATAAGAATCCTCAAAATTCAAATTAACCTGCTGCCATTCATCTTCGATGTTTACAAAGACAGAAGATTTGTATTCGTTTATAATACTAAGAATAGGTTTTGGTTTTCCCATTCCGGCATGGCTTACAGGCAAAGTCCTGCTTTTTTCCTTAATTTTCTTTCGATTCATAAAGATCAGACTAAAAAAAATAAAAACGACCGTTAACAAAATAATAAAAGTCTTAACTACGGAATTCATCTTTTCCTCTCAAGTGTGTATATAATACTTGTTCGCTTTTAATATCTCGGTGAATATATGCTCGAATATAAAGATTTAAAAGGTGATCAGCTTCAATCAATAAAGAAGAATGAATATTCATATCTTTTAAAATAGCATATTTCCCATGTATGGCAAGATCTATAAAATTAACGACCTGGGTATTTTCCTGTATATAATTATTACAGGAACGACAGATAATTTCAAGAGTATAAGGATTTAAATGAACCCCGGAGGTTTCTCTATATTCTCTTCCACATTCGTGACAGACGAGTTCATAAGAAATAAGGCCGAGTTCCATGAGAAGTTTCACTTTAAAATAAGGTAAAAGTATAGGATGATACTCTTTTCGATTTAATATATTAAAGCAGGCATACGCAATTTTAAAACCTCTTTCATGGATTTCTCCTTCTGTTAAAAAAATATTCAAAAGCTCACAGAAATAATTTATCAAGAGATATTCGAGATAACTTGATTTGGCATAATCAAAACGCTCAATAAGATTTATCTCTTTCACATTATAGAAATCCCTTTCCCCGTGAAAGTAGTAGTCAAGCGAAATCAAAGAACCTATTTCGCAACTTGCAATAGGTCTTTTTTTACTTTTTTTTATCCCCTTGACTATAAATTTCAGTTTCGGAGACCTGTCCCCCAAAACTGTAATCATGGCATCCGCATCATTCAGGATTTTGGAATAAAGCACCAGACCGTTTTCCTTTCGCAAGGCCATGAAAAACAGTAAAAAAAAGGGCACATCTTTTTACAAGAATCTTATCTTATAAACCTCATTCTAAGCGTATGTGTTTATACAAGAACCTCCGAAAGTGCAGAGAGCAGGCGTAAAACATTTTTTTCTCTGGCACTGTTACCCATTAAACCGATTCTCCAGATCTTTCCGGCAAAGGCTCCGAGTCCCGCCCCGATTTCGATTCCATATTCAAGAAGAAGTTTTTTTCGAATACCGGCCTCATCGATACCTTTCGGAATTTTCACTGCATTTAGAGGGTAAAGACAATATTCTTCTTCCACAGCATATTCGATTCCCAGTTTTTGTAGACCTTTTTTTAGTTGCAGATAAGCCTTTTCATGTCTTTGAAACACTGCCTGCAAACCTTCTTCTAAAACCATTACTAAAGATTCATGTAAACCATAAAGTGCATTAACAGGAGCCGTGTGGTGATAGGTACGTCCTGAACTTCCATCCCAATAAGAAAGAAGCTGTTGTAGATCTAAAAACCAGTTTTGAACTTTTCTCTTTCTTTGCTTTACGATACTGACCGCATCTTCACTGAAAGTAACAGGTGAAATTCCGGGGGTACAGGAAAGGCATTTCTGGGTTCCTGAATAGGCCGCATCGATTTGCCATTCATCAACTTTTACCGGAATACCGGCAAGAGATGTCACCACATCCACAACTGTAAGCATTCCGGCCTCTTTTGCAATACGACAAATAGCTTCTGCATCTGTTCTGGCGCCGGTGGAAGTTTCTGCATGAACAAAAGCAACAAGTTTTGCTTCAGGATTCTGTCGTATAGCTTCTTTTACTTTTTCGGGATCTACAGGTTTTGTCCATTCATCATTAACCGGAATCACATTCCCACCACATCTCTCTACATTTTCCGACATGCGTAACCCGAAGACACCGTTTCGACAAACGATGGCTTTATCACCGGATTCGAGGAGATTTACAAAGCAAAACTCCATACCAAGACTTCCCGGGCCGGAGAGGGGAAATGTGACTTTATTTCTTGTCTGAAATAATTCACGAAGCATTTCTTTCAAACTTTCCATCATCTGGCTGAATTCCGGATCAAGATGCCCCACAGTCGGTCTTGCCATTGCATGTAATACCCTGTGATGAACATCCGAAGGTCCAGGACCCATAAGCATTCTATCCGGTGGAGAAAATGAGGAAATTTTCATAAACTAAAAGCTCCTTTTTATCTACAAGCTTCTAATCAGGCAGAATTCTTTCAAGGGGAAATACGAAGAATATCTTTTCTTGTTTATTTCCCCAAGCAAAAACATATCAGAATAAAAAAGTCTTTTCAAATTTCTTTTAAACTTTATATGTATCCTGTGAAGCAAGGATTTCTAATACTCTTATTACTGCTCATCCATTCCTGTGCGGTGCTGGATCAAAAGAACCGGGTTATTCTACAGGGACTTGATGCAGGTTTTACTCCCAAAACGACCACTGCAAAGATAGCTCTTTCTCCTATCAGTATTCCAATTGGCTTTACTGCTTTTATGATCGACGGACTGGTTCTACACCCTTTTTTCAGTCTGCCCTGTGCAATAGATGACTCTCTCTGGGCTTTTAAAGAAGTTCCGAATACTTATATTTTAGAACTTATTGTATTTCCGATGAGAATCGTTACCATGCTGGCTACCTTTGCAGGTTCTGAAGTTTTTAGAACCTCCATTCCCATCCCTTATTCCTGTGGTACAATCTAATGCGTAAACTAATAATAAGTCTTCTATTTCTTTTTCAATCCTGCGCACTTACTAATGTAAACCATTTATCCAGTACCAACTGGTTGGACAGAAAAATCACTCCCAATCATCGTACCGGACAGTGGCTTATGACCCCGGTTTATATCCCGGCCTGTGTGCTTACTTTAAGCATAGATAACTTCCTCATCGCTCCGGCTGTTCATTTACCTAAAACATATAGACGTTCCGAAGATTACCTGTTTCACGACTTTGGTTATTATACCAACATGGGTACACTGCCAATTCGAATTGCTCTTCTCCCTGTTTTCTCTGTTAGCTATTGGATGCTGAGTACAGTCTTCGTGGGAGATAGCGAATACTGGCCGGAATGGGGAAAACAATGGGAAAGAGATATGAACGGAAAACTCTTAGGCCCGATAAAGGAAAAGACCGATGAAGACATTCAAAATTAGTTTACTTATCTTCTTCTGTTCAATTCTAAGCCAATGTGGCTACTGGCATAATCCGAGATTTACAAAAGCCTATGCCGAAAATGCAATACCGGATTCATTAACTGTAAACCTTGTCATCTGGCCAATTCATCTGGGTGCTTTTGCCGTTTGCGGAGTCATTGATCAGAGCATTCACAGTATAGAAATTATTCCCGATGCCGGAATCGATGCAGCGGATTATTTTTTTCTTCGAGGAAATGGAAGAAATATTATGTTAGAAAGAACAATTGCCGTTCCAAAAACTTTAGCCACTCCTCTGATTTTTGTTCTATCTTATACTACTCGCTGGATTTACCCTATGTCCTCAGATACAAGACCCTTTGAACAAAAATAGTCTATACTGATATTAATGAACAGCAGGCAAAAAGCCCGCTGTATAGGAAATATTCTATTTTCTTAATATATAATCTTCTTTGGATGAAGGAGAATTACGAATAAAGAGCCTTCTCTGTGCATCTACTCCGAGTAAAAGTTGATACAGATCAGTCAAAATCTGGCGAGAAGAATAATAACCATGATTTAAGCCTATCAAAGAATCATCTACCTCGTTCACATTAATCATATCTACACCGGAAATTTTTTCACAGGAACCAATTCTTTCATTCTCATTCACCTGCCTGGAAGCTACAAGGGCCTTATCGCCGGGTGAACAATAAACCGTAATTCGCTTGGACGCTTTCTTCAGGTTTCCTTTGATAGAATGAAATTCAGTTGTAGGAAAATCAGGAGCATTCAATATTAATTCTTCTATAAAAGAATCGGGCTTCTCTTTAGATAATTCCGAAATAGCAGGAAGGACAATCTGGTGTCCCATAGAATGCACGATCACATGCACTTTCTTTCCTGTAGAACTAATATCTCTAAGAATTTGTTTTACCATCGGAATAGTACCCTTTGCATTTTGTTGATTCGCTTTGTAGGTTCCATTAATATTCAACTTCTCAAAGATACCTCCCGTAGGTCCCGCAGGCCAGGTATACAGGACGATTTCTCCGGGAAACTTCAGGTCATATTTCATCTGAGCAGCTCTTAAAACAGCTTCCTCAAATAAAACATTAAATCCATGAACAAATAATATGACTTCGTCATGTTTACTGTTTTTTACTTTTTCTATCCACTGAGTGGAGGTGATGGGAGTAAAATCAGTAAACTTAAAATACTGGTTAGAATCTCCATCCTGATTGGAATCAAGGGTTCCAATTTCATGTTTCATAGGAACGCTGATATCACAAACCCCGTAGCTCGTACCTTCATTAAAATTGGGGGAAAAGTAACTATTGGAACACTTTGGAACCGAGGTTCCGGATACAATACGCCGATTCGTTGCAAAAACAACCGGAAGGGTCTGGGTTCTATCAAAAGGTTGGTTTATTCTTTCATTCAGATATTCTTTAACTGCGTTTGCATCTGCCTTTTTCGGAATTATATTTGTATTCGTCGTACAACAGCTCTGCACGATAAGTGTCGTTACAAAAAAGGACACAGATAGGATTTTTTTCATACACACTCCAAAAGATCTTATTTATATCTAAGACCTTTCAAGTATTTCTTGGGGTCAACGGTTTTCCCGTTTTTTATGACCTCAAAGTGTAAGTGGGCTCCAAAACAATAACCGGTACAGCCGGAACGAGAAATTACTCTTCCCCCCTGTATTTTGTCTCCCCGCTTCACATAAAGCTTAGAATTATGGGCATATAGAGTTTTAAAATTATCGGTATGCTGTATAATAATTACATTTCCGTAACCACCCATCCAGCCACTATAAATAATTTTACCGGAACGGGCTGCTTTCACAGATTCATAATTGGCCTTTAAATCTAAAGCATCATGAAAGTGAGAACGAGGATAGGTTCTGTAAGCATAATCGGAAGTTATCACCCTTGAAGATACCGGTAAATACCAGGTAGGTTCCGGTACAGGAGCAACTGCTCCCGGAAGAAACACTTTATCCCCCGGTTCAAAAATATCTGCACTTCCCAGCTTATTCTCAATAAGAACATCTCTTACCGAAAGACCGTACTGATCTATCAGTCGTGCCAGACTTTCTCCCTTTTTCATGGTATGAATAAGTCCGTTTCTTCCCGGTAAAAGCACAACGTCACCGGGTTTTAAATTATATTTTCTTCCTTTTTTTACTTCCAGCTCTTCTGCTTTCAGGTTAAATTTCTTCAGGACACTGTTAAGGTTTTCCCCTGTTTTAATGGTATAATGGGTCTTTTTCATGAACTCATTGTCATCTTCAGAGGCATTCAAAATAGCACGCTTTTGCTCTTCTGTTTCCCGCAGGTAGATATCATCCGCATTTTTTGCTTCCATATCCCGTATATCATTTTCTACGGCTTCCGTATTAGAAAGAATCGGATCCGGCTTTAAACCGGCTGAAGTATGAATGGGTCCAAAGCCCAAAAAAGCAGTAATAGAAAAAGCTGATAAGAAAAGAGGAATCAATTGGAAACGCCGCTTTTTAAAATCCAGAGAACCAAAAAAAAGACGGCTTTTTAACTTATAGGAAAAATGAAAGCTGGCAGAACCCAAATAAATAAGGGTAGCATTAGAGGTTCGAAGAATCTCATGACCATGAGTCAATTTTCTGGGTTTTAAAAAAATCATTCGCTTTCAATTATAAAATTAAGATAGTAGAACAGGTTCATAGTAAAAGAAAGTTAATTTATTTCAAGAATAAATTTCAGATAATCTCCCTATAAAAAATGCTTTATCTCATCTGAGAAATTTTACTTTTTAACAAGCACATAAAACTTTTCCTTGAAAGAAAGCTCGGTTCCACCATAACCGATTTTACATTCATTTTCGTATAACTTACCGGGTAACCAGCTTCCATTGTGTTTCAAGACACAAAGAAAAAAGAGATTTCCGATACTTCCTCCGGCAGTTATAGCATTTTTTGGTGTATTCCCTTTAAAAGCTTTTAAACTCACTTCACTACCATGAAAAAAAAGTTCAAATTCGGAAAAGAGGATCTCCTTTCCATCTACCGAAATAATACACTTTCCGTCTCTCATCCTTCCGGGATGAAGAATATCTTTGTACTCGGCCCGACAGATATAAACTTCTTTTTTACTACCATCCGGAAACCTTTCTTCCAGACCCACCCATTTAGCCCGATGCGGAACTTTTCCGGTATATTTTACCCAGCCAATAAAACCTGCCTCAAGAGATAGAGTGAGGAGAAAAAACAAAAATACTAAACTTCTTTTCATGTATTTTTACGTAGAGCAATCCTCTTTAAGAAAATAGAAATTAACTTATTAACATCTGCAGATTTCTCCCTGTGAATCCAGTGGTTAGCATCAATATAACGAATATCTACCTGCCTGGCAATTTTATCTATATTTTCATAGGCTAATTTAGTAATCGCTAAATCCTTTTCTGCCCCTATCACGGTTATCGGTACAGCAATAGGTTCTTCGGGTAAGGGTGGAAGCCCTCCCTGTATTAATTCACGGTACAGGTTTATCGGCCCTACAGAAGTAGAAAGGATTTCTTCCCGGCTGAAATGACGAATATCATCTGATTCGGGAAGACCGCTTTGAGAAAACAGGATATTCCACATCATCTCCGGAGAAGAATAAAGAAGAAATTCGGGAATCCGGGGAATTTGTAAAAAAGCAACATACCAGGACTTGGCTAATTGATCAATAGTAGCAAATAAATTAAAGGGATCAAAGCTCTTTATATTATCATAAAGATTTTTTAGAGCCAGGGTAGGATGCGGTCCACAAATAGCGGTGAAAGAAGCCACACGTTTAGCATAAGAAGGAATAGAAATATAAGACCAAAAGATAATAGCTCCCCAGTCATGACCCACTAAATGCACTTTCTCATCTTTTTCTAAGAAAACATTCAACACATTATCCACATCCTGCATAAGGTGGTCGATATGGTATCCTTTACGACTGGGAGGAGGAGTTGAACCTCCGCAACCCCGAATATCAAAAACAATGATCCGGTAATTGTCTTTAAAGGATTCAATTTGATGAGACCAGGTTTTGTGATTATCCGGGTAACCGTGCAAAAAAAGGAGGGTTTCCGGCTTCTCTTCCAAATTCTCCGGTACACTGGTTTTCACCAGAAGTTTTACATCATTGGAATTTATATAATTAATTTTCATGTATTCCTTCCTTAGCCTTTCTTCTTTCTTCAAGATGCATAGAAATAATTAAAATAACCAATCCTACGGAAATACAGGAGTCCGCAAAATTAAAGGCCGGCCATCTTTCAAAATATAAAAAATCGGGCCAATCAAAATCTAAAAAGTCCACGACTCCGGCATATTCTCCCTTGGCCAGATTCGTAGTAATGCCAAATTTAATTCCTCTTCCCGGTGGCATTTTCACGAAAAACTTATCAATAAAATTACCGAATGCCCCTACCAGCACGAGGTTCCATCCCCAGGCATTTCCCTGATCGTGGAATGCCAGTCTGTATATAAACAGGATTATAATGGCAATACCTGTAGTAATAATCGAGGGAAGGAGATTATCCTGAAATAGACCAAAAACATAACCGGTGTTAAATGTCAGAGTTATACGAAAAACTCCACCGAAGACATCCAGACCATCGTGAAGTTTAAAGTTTTGAACGATTAAATATTTGCTTAAAAGGTCGATAAAAACCCCAATCGCAATAAAGATCAGGTAGGAAGGACGGAAGACCTCCCAAAAACTCTTTTTAAAAACTGGCATTAGATCCTCTTTTTACAGTTTATATCATTTCGTCTATCTTTTACTTCTATCGATAATCGAAAAATGTCATTTTCGGTTTTTAAATAGGGAGAGTATAAGTTTCAAACCAAAGAAACCGGAAATAAAATAAAAAATATAAGAACTAAAGAATTCTTTTTTCTCAAAGAAAAAGTTTCCAAAGTGCAGAAGTCCTAAAAATAGGGCCGTATAGATAAGCTGATGAACCAGAATTTCTATCACCCTGGTCTGCTTTTCAATATCAGAATTTCGGAAGGTAATCCTTCCCCGATTCAACTTCACTAAAGCATGGTGTAAATCGGAAGGTAAAGAAAGGGCATCTGCCGCTATATCCATCCCCTCTTCTCTTGCAATCTCTGCCAGACGGGACTCATCTCCACCCACCAGAGAGAAAAAAGGTTGTTTTGCGTAATCAAAAACCGTTCTATATGGATCCAGCCAGGCTGCATGACCGACCAGCATGGCAAATACTCTTTCTAAAAGAATATAGTTCGGTGGAATACGGGCAATTTTCAAAAGCTGTCCGAGACTTGTATTGATTCCTTTTAAAAACTCCCTCATCTCTCCCGGCTTCATCTGCTCAAGAGAAATATTCCGAAAATACTCGGTGTCTGTAGTAAACTTGTTTAAGCTCTCAATAGCATATTTGGCAATTTGCTCCAGTTGCTCTTTATTGGCTTCTGTAGAAAAAAAGCCCATGTCTTCCATGGAGTCTATTACCCCGTAATAATCCTGCCGAACAGCCGATACAAGAAGCTTACGCAGTCCCTGTTGCATGGACTCAGGTATTTGCCCGACCGAGCCAAAATCAATAAAACAGAGCTTCCCCTCCGGAGTATAAATCAGGTTTCCGGGGTGTGGATCTGCATGAAAAAAACGGTGCTTGAATATCATTAAAATATAAGCCCGTAATAAAAGTGCGAGGGGTTTGGAACGCTTAGAATTCTTGTAACGGGCACTCAGGGTATCGGAAATTTTCACTCCTTCAACAAAACGAGTTACAAGCACTCCCTTACTGATATACTTATGATAAACTTCCGGAAAAATAATATCCTTTTCGTTCTGAAAAAGACGGGTCATCTTTAAAATGGCCTCTGCTTCCAGAGAAAGATCCATTTCCCTGGAAATAGATTCCTCGACTTCCCGATGAAGACGCCTGTAATCAAAATGAAAAATGAGGCGGTTTAATCGCTTCATAATGAAGAGAATGGTTTTTAAATCCTTCTCCACCACTTTTTCAATGTCCGGATACAGGATTTTAACCGCGACCTTTTGTTCATTAATCCAGGCTATATGAACCTGAGCCATAGAGGCAGAAGCTAGAGGTATTTTTTCAATCTGAGGAAAAGCCGTTTCAATAGAAACCTGGAACTCTTTCTTAAAACGTTCTTCGATTTCTTCAAAAGAATGGGCGGGTAGTCTGTCCTGCAAATCCTGTAAGCGGGAGGTAAAAACTTCGGGAAGAATATGAATCAGGTTCGACAAAAACTGTCCCAGCTTGATATAAACTCCCCCGAGTTTTATAAATAAATCTTTTAGTCTCTCCCCCAGAAGGGTATACAGTTTTTCTTCTCGTAAAGAATACACTTCCTTACTATAAATTCGACGGGCAACTTTAAAATGCCAGATAAGCAAGAAAATATGTTTGATATAAAAGAAATAGACAAGCAAGAAGCGGGAGAAAAAGTTCTTATCCCGATAAGAAAAAGCTCGAGCCTCGTTACTTTTTCTTTTGTGATTTGATTGAGTGCCTGTCACGATGTTTATGTAAGTTCTGGGAAATCAAATAAAATAGCAAGTAATTATTTGTGGGTGTCCAAATCCGTCTTTAAATACTTCAAGGACAGGTTGTATACTTCAAGAGTGTGTGGGTGTATACACTGTCTTTTTTCGATCAATTCTTCCATTACATGCATGGCTTTCAAGTAGGTTCCGTAGTTTAAATCTCGACAGGTTTCATTGACCCAATCTTCGTACCGAGGGTGCGACATGGCAAAATGGGAACCCAAAAAATCAGAGACATATACAATCTTTTCCAGAAGACCCATCTTTCTATCTCCGAGGGTATGGCTTTTTACAGCTGAAAGAATCTCTCTATCATCCAATCCATACTTTTCACGCAAATAAAGAGCTCCACTAAAAGCATGAAAAGCCGGTAGTGGAATTTCTTCTGAACGATAGTTCAGATTATTTCTTTCAAATAGCTCTATGTGAAAATCACGAGACTTCTGCTTGGTAATATCGTGTACGATTCCGCAAAGATAAGCTTTTTCCGCATGGGGATAAGCATGAGAAAGAGCCAGTTTTTCAGCCAGGCTGGCTACCTTCAGGCAGTGCTCATAACGCGAATGACTTACTTCTTTCTGAATTTCGTTCTTAAAAAATTCTGTATTATAAACGGCTTTTTTCATATATAAAGTTCTCTTTGTTTGATATAAGAATAGACCCCTTCACTTAAACCTTCCGGCCTTCCTCCACTTCCAAGCTCTTTCCGTATGGCAGAAGAACTATAAGGCAAAGGCTCATTACGCAAAAACAAAACCTTTTTTTCGTCCATACCATCCGGAATCCCGGCAGAAAAACCCGGTCTTTGAAATACCAGAAGCCCGGCTAAACGAAGAATTTCATCCGAGTCTTTCCAGTCCATAAAACGTTCGAGACTATCCGAACCCAGAAGAAATTGAAGTTCTTCTCCGGGAAGCTCCTTTTCAAACCTTTTTAGGGTATCGATGGTGTAACTTTTTTCGGTTTCTCTTTCTAACTCAAGATTGGAAATTCGGATATCTTCCTGTTCTTCTTTCACCAGTATTTCCAGCATACGAAGAAGGTCTTTTTTTTCTACATTTTTCTTTTCTTTAAACGGGGAAAGACGGTTCGGTACCAGGTATAAAGTTTTGGCTTCCGGGAACTGCTTCCAGAAACTCCGAATGATACCCAGATGACCGAGGTGCGGAGGGTCGAAACTCCCTCCGAACAGACCTATCATCTACCGAACCTGCCCTCTTCCCTTCAGTACGGTCTTGGTCGTTGTCAGATGCATAAGCCCCATAGGCCCGCGAACATGAAGCTTTCCGGTAGAAATACCCACCTCTGCTCCGAGTCCAAACTCACCTCCATCGTGAAAACGAGTAGAACAGTTTACGAAAACCGCCGCCGAGTCTATAGAAGAAGTAAATTCCTCTATATTCTCATAACTCTCTGATAAAATCGCTTCTGTATGACCGGAAGAATAGGTTTCAATAAAATCAATGGCTTCCATTAGAGAAGAAACCGTTTTTACCGACAGCTTAAGGTCAAGGTACTCGGTTTTATATGCTTCCTCATCGGCTTCTTTCAAACCCGGTAAAAGATTTCTCAGGGGCTCATCCACATATAATTCTACTCCTTTTGCCTGTAAAGCCGAAAGAAGCTCCTTTGTACGGGGATAATCTTTATGAATAATCAGGTTTTCGAGGGCATTACAGACACCGGGTCTTTGAACTTTTGAATTTATAACGACTTCTATCGTTCGTTCGGGAATTGCCGAGCTATCGACAAAGAGATTACAAACACCTTTATCATGTTTTACTACCGGAATTTCCGAGTTCTGGCTCACAAAACGAATCAGGCCCTCTCCACCTCTCGGCACAACCAGATCTATAAACTGAACCTGCTTTAAAAGGGGAATCACCAGGGAACGGTCAGTTCTCTCGATTAGAATAAGAGAATCTTTTTCCAGGCCTAAGTCGTCGAGGCTTTTCCGAAAAATTTCAGCTAAGGCCCGATTGGAATGGATGGCCTCGCTTCCACCTCTCAGGATTCCCACATTGCCGGATTTAAAGCAGAGAGCTCCTACATCAATTGTCACATTGGGTCTGGATTCATAAATTACCAGAACAACTCCTATCGGAACCTGTTTTGTGATAAGCTCCAGACCGTTAGGAAGCTGGGTCCCCCGCACAACTTCTCCCACCGGATCGGGCAGATTTGCAATATCCTCGACAGATTTCGCCAGGGCTTCTATACGACTTTCATTCAATAAAAGCCTATCTAAAAGACTGGATGATAGAGCTTTCTTTTTCCCATCTTCCAGATCCTTCTGGTTTTCCTGAATTAGAAAGCTTTGATTTTCCCTGATAGACCGGGCGAGACTTCTTAAAAAACGGTTTTTATCCCCGGTTTTCAGACTTCTTAAAAAGCGAGAAGCTTTTTTCGCCCTTTTGCTGATGTCTTCGATATAAAGTAAATCTTCCGAGTTTATTTCCATCGTATTTCCTACTTCTTCTTAAATTCCCTGCGTAAAAACTGAATTGTATCTTCTCCCTGAGGGTTTGCCTTTTCCGTCTTCGGAACAATCAAAGTACCCAGACGGTTTTCGGTCATGAGTCTGTAGACTGCGTTTTTTTCTTTTCCATTAATAATGGCCGTTGGAATCCCGTATTTTGCCAGTATTCCTCCTGCTTTTAGCTTTGTGTGCATTCCTCCGGTTCCCGGCCCCTCCGGCCCGTGAGCAAAAGAAAGCTCCTTTTCCTCCACCCCTTCCAAAAAAGAAATGAGTTCTCCTTCCTTTAAAAAACCATCCACTCCTGTTAGAATAATCAGAAGATCGGCAGATATGACAAGACTGACCATGGCTGATAACAGGTCGTTATCTCCAACTTTTATTTCGTCGGTAGCAATGGAGTCATTTTCATTTACAATGGGCAATATATTCCAGCTTAAAAGCTGCTCAAAAGTATTGTGTAAATTCTCTAAACTATGGGGCTCTAAGACCTGGGGTTCTCCGAACAGGATCTGGGCGATGTTGATATTCACCTTGGAGAAAAAGCTTTCGTATAATTTCATCAAACGACTCTGACCGATAGCCGCAAGAGCCTGCTTTTCCTTTAGACCGGGTTCTTTCAGGCTCATAAGATCAGGATTTTCGTATTTTTCCAATACCCGTTTCCCCTGCGCAATCGCACCGCTTGACACCAGGGTAATCTGCTTTCCCTGATCCCGAAGTTGTCTCACATCGCTGCATAAACTAAACAAGAAATCGTTTGTTTCTTCAAGACTCGCAGCTATTCGAGCCGAACCTATTTTAATTACAATTCGTCTGGCTTTTTGTATAAGCCCGGAAAAGTGTTCTCTATTCATAATAAAGATTTATCAACTCAGCTTGGGTTTTATTCTTCCTCTAAGGAAAAGATTTTGCTGTCAATCTTATCCAGCAGAAGATCAAGATTAATTTCCTTTAATGCGGAAATGGGAATGATATTCTCGCTGATAGAAGCATACTTTCTCATCAGTTCTTCTGTATAGTCCTCATCATCCCAGACATCGATTTTATTAAAGACCACGAGAGAAGGCAGTTCTAAAAGTATGGGATTATAGGCTTCCAACTCATGTTTGAGAATTTCAAAATCTGCAGCAATATCAACCGAACTGGCGTCAAAAACATAAAGAATTCCCCGAACTCGTTCAATATGACGCAGAAAGGAAAGCCCGAGACCGTGTCCCTGACTGGCTCCTTCGATAATCCCGGGAATATCCGCTACTGTATAACGAAAGCTGTCACCGTGCCTCCTAACCACCCCTAAATTGGGAATCAGGGTTGTAAAGGCATAACCTGCAATCTTGGGGTGAGCATCCGTAATTTTACTGAGAAGGGTAGATTTACCGGAATTTGGAAGGCCTACAATTCCCAGATCAGCCAATAGTTTTAAAGAGAGAAGGATTTCCTTTTCTTCTCCTTCTTCTCCGGGCTGTGAAAAACGGGGAACCTGATGGGTAGAGCTTTTAAAAAAAGCATTCCCTTTACCTCCCCGACCACCTCTGGCTACGGTAAAGGTCTGTGCATGTTCTAAAAAATCAAAAAGAAGTTCTCCGGTTTCCGCATCGAAAACCTGGGTTCCTACCGGAACTTTTAAAGTAAGGTCGTCTCCTCCTGAACCACTCTGGTTACGGCCATGGCCCTGAATCCCGTCTCCGGCAGAATAGGCTTTTAAGGGCAAGTATTTATCCAGAGTCTGAAGGGCCTGTTCGGAAATGAAGTGCACATCTCCACCCTTTCCTCCGTCTCCTCCATCCGGGCCACCGAATTCTACATACTTCTCTTTCCGAAAAGATACAGAACCGGGGCCTCCATGACCGGAACGAACAATAATTCTAACTTCGTCAACAAACTTGGGCATTCTAATTAACAGGTAAGGGGATATGTTTTGCATCACCCCATAACTTGTCAAGATTATAGTATTCCCTGATTTCTTTGGTCATAATATGCACAAAGACTTCCCCGAAATCTATCAAGATCCAGCCGGAATCACCGGTATTATCCGTCTTCCCCGCTGTTCCCCTTGTTAGTTTATATTTCTTCAGGGAACGAAGAAGGTCCTTGGATACAGCTTTTCCTTGAGTTCCGGTTTTCACCGTACAAATCACAAATAGAGATAAATAAGAATTCACCGACTCCAGATCCAGAATGGAAATATCTTCACATTTTTTATTGTTTAGAATATCTACGATATCCTTTAATACCAGGTTTATATCGGCCTGAATTTTATTGCCGGAATTTTCCTTACTTAACTTTTCCAGTTTTGCTTTCAATATCTTCTCCTAAGAGTATGGTAACATCCAGACCGGACTCTTTTCTAATGAGATGTTTAATTTTTTTGATCCCGAGTATTTCTGCAAGTCTTCTTGAATAACCCGCTTTTCCCGAACGATCTAAAATAATAGACCGTTTTATCCCGGATTTCCATGCATTTTCAGTTGATAAAACTTTAATTGAGTGGGCATTCAATAAATCTTTTGTCTTCTTTGCCAGTCCGTTCACTTCTGTTCCATTTAGTATTTCTACCCTTGCATTTTCTCCGAGACTTTCCTCATCTTTAAAGAGTAAGGACTCCATTTCATGAAAACCCACTCTCGATTGATCGGTCATTAAAGAGAGATAAGTTCTTCCATTTTGTGAAGTTTTTAACTCTCCGGAAGCTTCAAAGACCGTATAAAAAACTTTTCCTCCGGAAATTTTTTTAATAAACCATTCAAACTTTTCACGAGGAAGATTCGTTTCGGCCAGAAAATACAGGTATTGAATTAGCTCCTGGTGTAATTCTCCTCCTAAAAAAGAAAGCTTATCCAGAAGACTTAGAAGGATACTCTGCTGTAAATTTAGTCTCTGTATATAGTTGATAGGTTCAGGTTTCGCCGGCAAGAAAAATAGGTCGACCGCTTCTTCTCCGAATAGTAAAAAATCTCCTTCTTTTCTGGCATACTTCCCCGGTATACGGTGAACATTTGGATCCAGATAAAAGGGTAAACCTCCCAAAAGATCAATAAGCTTAATCAGGTTTTCCGAAGAAAGATTGATATAATATGAAATTTTATGTGAAGTAATCTTTTCTAACTCGCTGGCTGAATAAGCAAAGATTTCCTTTCCGGAAGTATTTTCCAGGATTTCTGTTTTACCCGGAAAGGCTGTAATCGGATTTACAAAATACAGAATAGATTTATTTTTTTTGGGATAAAAAACTACCAAAAAGCTGTATTCCAGCTTCTTACCATCATATCCATTCCAGAGAAGAGTAAAGGCCTCTTCTTCTGTTGGATTTTCTGCAAACTTCTTTCCCTTATCTTTCAATAAATAGAAAGTAATGAGGCTTAGAAGCAGTAAACCGATTACAATTGAAACAGCGTATAATAATTTTCCTGTCTTAATGGGTTTTTAACTCCTTTTCTTTTTGGCTACTTTTTTCTTGGCAGTTTTTTTGAAAACCTGTTTTCCTTTGGATGCTTCCTTCATCAGGGAATCATCTTCCCAGTAATATTCTTCAGAACCCTTACCTTCCTTCAGAAATGTATAATGAGATTCAATCAGGGTTCGGTTTTCATCAGAAAAATTGGCCAATTTTTGAAAGAGAAGTTTTAAGTTCGGATCTTTAAACTTTGCCTTTGTCTTGGTATAAAAAACTCTTCCATCGTCTTCCGCTTTAAGCGTTTTTTCAACCAGCTCTAATTCGTCGCTACTAATATCAGAAGCGGTTATCTTATCCAGACGCTTCATTACTTTTGCGATAGTGGATGTATGAAATTTGTGAATCGGGTTTAATTCCTTAAGATTTGGAAACTCACCAATTCCCTGGATTTTCTTATAAAAATCCTGAATCACTTTTATATGCTCTTCTACATCCTCAGCCAGTTCTGTGAAGAATTTCTTGAGTGCGGAGTCTGTCGTTTTTTCAACGGCCCTGAGATAGAAATCAAACTTATCTTTCTCATACTGAATAGAAGCAGCAATAGCATCGAGCAATTTCGTATTTTTTAAATCTGTCATAAAGCCCCCTGAACGAACAGCTTATCTAATATAAGTTTTCTATACAAGATATTTTCATAAGTTTTCAGGAAAGAAAAGAACTCAAAACAGGACATTGCCAACAATTCTCGGTGAAAACTAAAGAGCTTTCAAATTTCTCCGGGACAGAAGTCTCAGGATTCACTTATTTCATCTACATATTCGCTGAAATCACCTTCATAGTCGGGAAGGAGGGTATGGGTAAACTTGTGATAAATGCTTTGTTCTATATGGTTCGATTTACCTTTCTCAAAAATGTACAGCTTTTTCGAAAAGGGACAGACTACAACTCCAATATCAGTTCCGAACTGCATCCATACATATTGCATTTTCCAGAGAGCGGGCTTCAGGCCATATTTGGAAGAAACTATTTCAATGCTGAGTGTAGGAGCGATGGGACAATTTTTCCCCCATTTTTTTTGCTCCGACTCGGAAGCTTTCCCATAACTGATATAGGAAATATCTGCCATCCTGATTTCGGTTTTACCGGTTTTAGAATCGCTCAACTGATAGGTAGAATTTTCGGGTAAAACTCTACCGGTTTTATTTTTTTTGGCCCACATGTACAGGGAGGCTCCGATTGCCATAGTAATTAAACCAATTGTATAAATCGTTCCCATTTTTATAAAAATCGTCTCCCCTTTTTGTTCAAAGTACAGCTTATCTCTGTTACTTGTAAGCTCCTCAAAGTTTTCGGCAGGAATGAATCCTTCGGGAAATCTTAGCTCAATATATTTTTGTTCGGATAAATCATCTGTAACCCGGATCCCGATACCGTTTTCTTTTCTCAGGTCAATAATGAGGTCATGGTTTAATCGTTGAATTGCCTGCAAGACATCATCGCTCACTCTGCATGTAAGGGGAAGATAAAGCTCCAAACAATCACTGTTCATAGGTGGATAGTTTGATACTATGCGAATTTATAGTCAAGCTTTTTCATCTTTCAAAACCGGCTTTAACCTGAGCACATCCTAATCCCTAAGATACAAGTCTCAGGATTCACTTATTTCATCTACATATTCGCTGAAATCACCTTCATAGTCGGGAAGGAGGGTATGGGTAAACTTGTGATAAATGCTTTGTTCTATATGGTTCGATTTACCTTTCTCAAAAATGTACAGCTTTTTCGAAAAGGGACAGACTACAACTCCAATATCAGTTCCGAACTGCATCCATACATGTTGCATTTTCCAGAGAGCGGGCTTCAGGCCATATTTGGAAGAAACTATTTCAATACTCAGAGTAGGTGCAACTTTAATCTTTCCTGTGCCCCATGATTTTTGTTCCTTTTCATTTACCTTTTCAAAACTAATATAAGAAACATCGGGAATTCTTTTTTCAAGGCTTTCTGTTTCTTCATTATAAAACTCAAATTCGGATTGATCTGAACGCACTCTTCCTGACTTTGTCTTTTTTGCCCAGATGTAAAGGGAGCTAACAATCGCTGCTGTGATTAAACCAATTATACTTCCAAAACCCATTTTTATTCGTATCGTCTCCCCTACCCGTTCAAACCGAAACCGGTGCTCATTGGCTTCATAAAGTTCATCGAAGTTTTCCGGATGAAAAAAGTCCTCAGGAAACTTCAGATCGATGTATTTCTGGCCTGCAAATTCCGGGGTTTTTGGCTTTATAATCACACCATTTTCTTTTACAAAATCTATGATTAAGTCATGGTTTAGAATTTGCAGGATTTTGATTACTTCATCTGTAAGCCTATACTGCCGGGGAATTTGCAGTTCAACACACTCTGTTTCCATAACAGAACAAATTTTGATACTATGCGGATTTTAAGTCAAGCTTTTTCATCTTTCAAAACCGGACTTTTTTAGTCCCGAAATAAGGTGGGTAAAAATTTAAACAAGTAATAGTATTTTCGCATAAAGTCGCAGTGCAAATTTACAAAACTGCACTTTCTTAAAACTCCCATTACGGGATTTGAGTAAGACAAGACCCTTTCTTTTTAGGGCTTGTCTGAAAAAATTGCTTTCTCTTCTCTTTACCCAACTTTAGCTTCTCTCTTCTTTCAGAAAGTATTCTCTCTCGTTTACAGTTTATCACGTCGTAAGGGGCAACATAATCGATAGCAGAATGTAAGCGTTTCATATTTTAGAATTCTACCCACTACCCAAGAGCTTGTTTGGAAGTGGAATCACAAGCTCTTAGCAATACCAGTGCTTTTTACTTTATTTTTTTTGAATCATTCAATCTTTGCCTGTCCAAAAAATAGTTTACACATGAAAGAAGTATAAAATCTTTCTCTTTCTGTGTCTGTGCATTCAAAAAATTAGCTGAACAAAAATACTTCAGAGTATCATCAACTTGCTTACCATTATAACACTGCATCAGAAGCAAAAGTATGAAAGGAATTGTATATTTTAATATCTTCATATAGTAATCCTATCATAAACCTGCACAGTGTGTTATCAAATAAATAACATTATATAACCAACTCCATATATCACCTCTATTTTCAGAAAGAACACAAGCTGTTGTCGCTAAAGTATTTATCTGCTTTAAGCTCATTGTCGAAGCAATTTTCAAGGCACTGAGGTCATCTTTTGTTAATTCAAATAGCTGAACAATGTCGTTAGTATTTACAGAAATATCATTTAATTGGTTCATATCCACCATAATATTAGTTAGATTATTAATGTCTGTATCGGTTAAGGTGATATTTTGTTCTCTGTATAGTTTGTTAGAAGTAAGTCGATCCTGACTTTTCTTGATAACTAACTTTAGTTCTTCAGAAGCAGATAAAGGGGCTTGTTTCCGGAACTCAGTGTTATCTCTGTGTTGGCATCAGCAATTCCCGCTTTAGAGTACAAGGCTTCTTTAAGCCTGTTTTTTAACCCATAACTTCCGGATTTCCTTCGAGGAAAAAAACCCAAAATACTTATGTATAGTAAAAGTTGAGATAAAATCATAGTGAAATTAGTACAAGGAAAAATGAATGAATAGCTCCTTCAGAAAATCTTTCACTGTTTTTAAAAGTCTCGCTATGATGAATTTTGTCCTATAGAAATATTTGCTTTAAATCCATAAGCAATGGCCTGGAATAGCTCTTCCATAGATGAAAATTCAAATATTTCAAATAAGCTTCTTATCTTTTGCCAGAACAATCTTTTTGCATGAAAAGTCCCAAGTGCTTTTCGGAATAATGCACAGCTTGATTGTTGGATCTGATCTACAAGAAAAGCAAGTATCATAAGAGTTGCAAAGTTATTAGACAAATCCTTACTGCCATGTCCATAATTATGTTCAAAGTGATAACCCTGATTTTTTAGAGTATTGAAGGTTTCATTTTCTATCTTCCATCGTGCTCTCGCGATTCGCATCAATTCATAAGCATTTTCTTTTGTAATTTCAATATCTGTAACCCAGCTAAAAGCAATCATATGCTCTTTCTTATCAACTTGCTTATACTCTCAGTAATTCAATGTGGGGAGCATTTGAAAACAGAGAATCCTCTACAAATATTGTTTTTAAATGAGGATGCTCTCTTCTAAAATCTTCAATAAATCGTTTAGAAGCGTTTAACTCACAATCATTTTTTGTTTTCCCATCTTCGTTTGTAATAGGTTCAAACATAAGAGGGATAACTTCTTTCTTATCCGGATGCACAATACAGGCACCATACATCATATGCTGGTAAAGAGTTCCACTTTTATTATTCTTTATAAGACAGCATTCACAATGAATTTTCTCTGAAGAGAAGAATCCGGTTCCGTCTCCGGAAAGAATATAATAATCATCAAGGACACGATAAGATTCGAGAACCTTGCCACGCTGAAGTTTTGAAAAAAGGTTTTTATATATTTTCCTGAAAGCTCCTGTTGAAACTTCATCAACAATTTCTCTCATTTGAGTGTCAGAAGGTATCTCTTGAATCTTGTATATACTTTGAAGATTTTTATTCTTCACTTTTTCTCTTTCAAACTCAAGAAGTGATGCGTTCTTTTGAAAAAAGATAGCAAAGGCTGACATCAAAGCATCTGTTAGAGAAATCGAAGGATTGACCCTGTGGTCTGGAATTTTAGAAAATTCCTCCCGAATTGCTTGATAAAGTCCATCTGCTGATAAATCTACCCGTGCGTGTAACTCGTTTTTGCCTGACATATAGTCAAAAAGACTATATCCCTGTACAGGTACAAGCGATTTTTGATGAAAAAGTTTACGAAAGCATTCCCTGCAAACCCAAAAATCTTAGCCTTATCTGCCTGTTACAAGCAAAGCGGGAATTGCTGTAAATTGTTCCCATTTTTATAAAAATCGTCTCCCCCTTTTTGTTCAAAATGCAGCCTGTCTCTGTTACTTGTAAGCTCCTCAAAGCTTTCGGCAGGTAGGAATCCTTCGGGAAATCTTAGCTCAATATATTTTTGTTCGGATAAGTCCTCTGTAACCCGGATCCCGATACCGTTTTCTTTTCTCAGGTCAATAATGAGGTCATGGTTTAATCGCTGAATTGCCTGCAAGACATCATCGCTCACTCTGTATGTAAGGGGAAGATAAAGCTCCAAACAATCACTGTTCATAGGTGGATAGTTTGATACTATGCGGATTTTAAGTCAAGTAAATCTTCCTTTTTCTCCAGGCTAAAAATCGGTATCTAACAATCACCCTCACTCTGTCTTTTTTGTGTGATATATTCTTTTAAAATCATGAATTCCTGAGAGGGCGGTAGATAGGAGTTTTGCATAGTGTTTAGTAAAGTAATTTTTCACTTTCGCTTTTCCTTTTTTTGTTGTCTTTTTAAAATAAGTGTTGGTAAGATATAAAAATGTGGTAAAACTCCGATACACCCAAGCGTACATGACGTAGTGCTGAGTGCGGTCTTTTAGCAACATACGAGTATTTACTACATAAATATTTACATGAAATATAAAATTTTTTTTGAAGTAAAGTGAAGATAGACACTTTAAAATTTGGATACATATGATTTTTTCTTTTATTATAGAGGGTATAAGATTGTGTTTCCTTCACTTCGTTCCGAAAACGAACCATTGATAAACTTTAATTAATTAAGGAATAATTATGAAAAAACTTAAACTACAAATGCAAGTTTCCTTAGATGGATTTAATTCAACAGGACCCAATGATGAACAAAAATGGGTAACCTGGGCATATGAAGAAATCAAACATTATGTTCTTGATTTGGCAGCTTCAGCAGATACAGAGCTATTAGGTAGAAAATTAGCGATTGATTATATACCCTATTGGCTTGATACTTGTAAAAAACCAGAAGACCCAATGTATGAAGCTGCCCTAATTAAAGCCAAACAAAAGAAAATTGTTTTTACAAAGACACTAGACAAATCTCCATGGGATAATGTAGAACTCGCAAAAGGAAATCTAAAAGAGGAAGTCAACAAACTTAAAAATCAGGAAGGTAAAGATATCATAGTCTATGGTGGTAGTTCCTTTGTTTCCTCTCTGGTTAAGGGAGGTTTAATTGACGAGTTTCATTTTTTTGTTAATCCTATTGCTATTGGGAAGGGTATTTCCGCTTTTCAAGAATTTACCAATTGGCAAAAATTAGAGCTAAAAAATGCAAATACCTATAGTAGTGGGATAGTGTTATTGCACTACGAGATAAAGAAATGAGATATGTATTCTAATTTATCTGAAAAAATCAAATATATAATATAATTAATGAGGAAAGCCTATCTGAATTCTAAGAACGAAATTTTTTTTTGAACTCACTCCACGCTGTGCTCTCCTCCTTTCAGTCGTCGGTGCAGCAGGACAATGAATAAGAAATAGGTACTATAGAAAAATAATAAAATACTCAAATAAGGACAAGGACATGAAACGCAGATTTAAACTTTTGTTTATAAAAAGCTTCGCCATTAGTGTAAGACTTTTTTTAAAAAGCTTCGCAATCAGTGCAGGACTTACAGCAGGATTCTTAAGTGTATCCCTTCTGGCAATCGCTGTAAATAACGTCACAGTAAAAACCGACTGGACTTCCGGTTCCAGCCTGACAGCCACCGAGATGAATAACATCGGTAACGGTATCAATACTATAAAAACCTTGCTGGAAAGTATCCCGAATTGGACAAAGGGAACTACTACAACAGATGCAGTTTTTAACGGTGGCAATGTGGGTATTGGGACAAGTAGTCCAGCACAAAAGTTGGATGTGAACGGCAATATATCATGGAATGTACCCTGGACAGATGTAACAACCTTCGGAACTGGTTACAGCAATTTCAGCACTATAGATAGCGGCTGGCAACGCTGTCAGTATCGAAAAATTGGAGACATTGTTTACCTCAGGGGTTTAGCAACGAAATCCACTGCCCTGGCTAATAATGAAATGATCATTAACCTGCCTTCCGAATATTTACCTCCTAAAGCAATATCTTTTTCCGTTCCGGCACATGGAACTACTGATGGTTTTTCTCATAAACTGAATGTTTATAGTAATGGGGTGTATCTTGATTTAAAAGCTAATACTACTGCTACTCATATTAATCTGGATGGTATATCGTTCAGTGTTACTCCTTAAATAGAAAAACATGTAAGGAATTAAAAACAGGTAATATATAGTAATACTCAAATAGACAAACAAGGACAAGGACATGAAACGCAGATTTAAACTTCTATTTATAAAAAGCTTCGCTATTAGTTCAGGAATTACCGCAGGATTTTTAAGTGTATCCCTTCTGGCAATCGCTGTAAATAATGTCAGTGTAAAAACCGACTGGACTTCCGGTTCCAGCCTGACATCCACCGAGTTGAATAACATCGGTAGCGGTATCCAGGCTATCAAAACAGCACTTGAGGGCATTCCGAACTGGACAAAGGGAACTACCACAACAGACGCAGTTTTTAACGATGGCAATGTGGGCATCGGGACAGCAAGTCCCGGGTACAAATTAGTTATTGATGCTAATGTTAAGGGTCATGGTGGGATACAAATTGAAAACAGCAACACTGAAATAGAGTCACAATCATCTTTGAATTTTGCTACCCGGCCGACAGGCGGTGTGCCAATTTCAGAAAATGGTAAATACGGCTGGCATTTTTCAGCCCGAGGATTCAACTCTCAATTCACTACCGAGAAAGAAGATTTCATTTTTGCATTTCATGCTGACACAACTTGGACTAATGTTTTATTTATGGAGCATGATACCGGCAATGTCGGTATTGGAACAACTACTCCAACAGCTAAGCTTGAAGTGAACGGATCTTTAAAGTTGGCATATTCTGGTAGTGCTGTTATAACAATTGCTCCTGATTCATTTAATACTATAACCCATAATAGAAATATCAATTGTCCTTTACTACAAATGATCTTTGCAACAAATGGCCATCCTTCAGCAAATCCGTTTAACATTGTTGGTTCAGAAAGTATTGATACCAACAGTTTTAAAACTAATATATCAGGTGGAACTTCTGGTACAGGTCGAATCAATTGGTTTATTTTATGTTTTTGAGTTAATTTAAAGGAAATAAAAAAGCGATCAATTAAGAAAGAATCGCTTGTTACACATTTGAAACAAACCATAACTCTTTATTAACTTCATGGAAGGGTAGAACAATGATTTTTTCTGCCAATAAATAGCTTTTATTTCCCGGGTAGATAACATACAGTTTTTCCAGATTTAAGTCTTTTAGTGCAGAGTGCATGGACTTGGTGGTTTTGGGAGCATCGAGGTATTTGATTTCTACTCCATAGTTTTTACCTTTGTATTGCCAGAACAAATCCAGTTCTGAACCTGCATGGGTTCTCCAATAGTAGAAATTTCTCTCCGGTATTCCAGAAATGCGAATGATGTTTTCCACCACATAACCCTCGTAAGAAGCACCAAGGCGGGGTGAAGAAATAACGTCATTCCAATCCTGTAGAGATGAAAAGTAATGGTAGATTCCTGAATCGGTGAAATAAAGTTTTGGTTTCTTTGTTAACCTTTTGCCTATGTTCTCATACCAGGGTTGTAGAACCCTGACCATAAATGTTCCTTCGAGTATTTCTAAATAATTGCGAACGGTCTTGTCGGAAACTCCAAAGGAACGGGAAAACTCTGAATAGTTTAAAATTTGGGAATGGTAATGAGAAAGCATTGTCCAGAACCTACGTATCGTATTTGCCGGAATTTGAATGCCAAGTTGAGGTATGTCTCTCTCTAAAAAGGTTCGAATATAGTTTTCCCTCCATAAAAAAGAGCTATCATCACTATCAGCTAAAAAAGCTCTTGGAAAACCGCCTCGAACCCACAATTGTTTTAAATCTTCTTGTGCTAAATCTTTTGGGTTAAAACCTCCTAAGGAGTGATACCCAATTCTTCCTGCTAGAGAATCTGAAGTTTGTTTGATAAGTAGAGGTGACGCACTTCCTAACAGTAAATATTTTTGTTTGGGCTTTGTATCTATCAGGTGTCTTAGAATGGGAAATAAATCTGGCTTTCTCTGGATTTCGTCAATCGCAATGGTTCCTTCCAAAATGCCAAGATTTAGTTCAGGGTTTTCCATGATTTGCCAATCAGTAGGATTTTCCAGATCAAAGAAGTGATCGGCACCAAAATCTCTGGCAAGAGTCGTTTTTCCGCATTGTCTCGGACCCAATATACTAACGGCTGGAAATATCTTAAATAGCTTTTCAATATTTTGCTTTTCATGAATCCGTTCAATTTTCATAATACTTGAATTATAGGAACATGGCATCCGAAATTTCAAGGATAATATTAATTTTTACTATAAATTTTGCTAAAAAATGGTTATGCTGCGAGTCAGTATTGTCATAGAAATAAAAAACCAAAAAGTTCTTGTTTTCCTATTTCCCTCTGAAAAGACAGTTTCGCTCTTTTACCTTGCAAAATGGCTATTATAACTGCCATAATGCAAGATAAATGTATGCTAATCGCTTGATTGAAACCAAATTACAGAAACTTTTTAAGTATTTTCCGGTGGTTTGCTTGCAGGGAGCCAGACAGGTATGCAAATCTACTCTGATAGAAACAGTTTTTAGGGGCAATTTACAGACGGTTACCTTTGATCCTGTTCAGGATATTTCCGGTGCAAGAAAAGAAAAGGATATTTTACAGATACAGGTATAATATGTGAACTTCAAAAAATAGGCTCACCCGAAAGCATTATGAATCATCCCATGAAGGGAAAACTATTTGAAACGTATGTTGTTATGGAAATATTAAAGAACCTAAAAACTATGTCCTTATTTCTGGGACTGTATCATTATAGAACGCAGGCAGGAGCTGAAGTAGACTTAATTTTAGAGTTTAGAGGCAAACTTTACCCAATTGAAGTTAAGCTAACTTCTTATCCTTCTAAAAACGATGCACGTGGAATTCATTCTTTTTATTCATCTATTCCAGAACAAGAAAAAGGAAAAGGACTGATAGTTTGTACCTGCGAAAAACCATATTTAATCACCGAGGAAATTCTCGCTTTACCCTGGTGGATGATATAGTTCCCTATTAAAAATATCCTTGCAGTAAAAAACAGAAAAGCACAATCATTGTAACAACAGGTCTGAGACTTATCCCATAGAGTGGATGTGGAGGACAATGAATAAGAAACAGGTACTATATAAAAATAATAAAATAGTCAAACAAGGACAAGGACATGAAACGCAGATTCAAACTTCTATTTATAAAAAACTTCGCCATTAGTATAAGACTTTTTTTTAAAAGCCTGGTAATTGGTGCAGGACTTACAGCAGGTTTCCTTAGTGTCTCCCTTCTGGCAATCGCTGTAAATAATGTCAGTGTAAAAACCGACTGGACTTCCGGTTCAACCCTGACATCTACCGATTTGAATAATATCGGTAACGGTATCAATGTTATCAAAACTGCCATTGAAGGTATCCCGAATTGGATGAAGGGAACTACCACAACAGATGCGGTTTATACCGATGGTAATGTGGGTATTGGGACGAGTAGTCCAGCGGAAAAGTTGGATGTGAATGGTAATATATCATGGAATGTACCCTGGATAGATGTAACATCCTTAGGTTCTGGGGTATCTTGTGCTAACATCGGCTGGATCAAATGCCAATATCGAAAAATTGGGGATATAGTCTATATGAGAGGCCTTGCCATTAAAACAGGCAGCAATTTTGCTACCGATGATATTATTTTGACCTTACCTGCCGGTTATAGGCCATATGGAGTAGTATCTTATCCGGTGATTGCCCATACCGGCAATGCCGTCCACCGGGTGGATATTATTGGGACTGATGGTACTGTAAAAATCGGGGCTAGCGCGAACTCAATCTACGCTGAATTAGATGTAATTCAGTTCAGTACCTCGCCTTGATATGAAGTGAGAGGATATCCATAAGCATCAATGTTGATTGCGATAAGGAATAAGAAACAGGTAATATATTGGAATACTCAAATAGACAAACAAGCCACCATTCCTAGATAAAGCCTTTTTGAAACCTTTTATCATCGGCATGTCCTTTTGTCTTGGTGTGATGAGTGTCTCTCTTGTCAAGCTTCGATGAGTAAGCCCTGCTACTGCAATGGCACAAATTGGGTTACATTTGATAATGGAGCTACCTGTAATTAAAAATATGCTTGATATTTTGGACATAACCCTATAATATGACTGATATATAGGTCACATTATGAAAAACTTATCTCCTTTAGCAAATGAAGCTCTTACTCTTTTTTCACAAATTTTAGAAAAAGAAAGACGAAAACAAAAGATTTCACAAAAGGAACTCGCAGAAAGACTGGGTGTTGCTCGTTCTACTTTACAGGGTATACTGAAAGGAGAGCCTTCCATTGCTATAGGAAAGTATTTTGAAACAGCAGTTATTTTACAGGTTTCTCTTTTTACTGAGTCCAGAACAGAATTTCTAAGGTTATTGGAACAGAACAAAGAAACTCTTTCTCTTTTACCTTCTAAAGTTCATTCAAAGGATGTGAACCTTGATGACAACTTCTAAGGATAAAGCCTTCGTCTGGATTTTCTTACCACAAGAAGCAAGTCCTACTGTTGCAGGTGTTGTTCAAAATGTAAATGAAAAATATTATTTTACCTACGGTCAATCTTACCTTTCCAACCCAAAGGCTATTGCAATATTTCCCGAAGAGCTACCATTGATAAAAGGAACCTTTTCTCCCAAACATAACATAGCCTCTTGTCTTCGAGATGCAAGCCCTGATGCCTGGGGAAGGAGAGTCATTCTGCATGCACTTTATAACTCAGGTATGATTTCAGATAAATATGATGAACTGGATGAAATTACTTTTTTTCTAAAGTCCGGCTCAGATAGAATCGGTGCATTGGACTTTCAAGAAAGTTCGGAACATTATATCGCAAGATTACAGAATGATATAAAACTAAAAGATTTATTAGAAGCGGTTAGTTATATTGAAGAGGGTAAAAAACTTAATTATGATTTAACATTGGCTTTGCTACATGGAACAAGTATAGGTGGAGCCAGACCTAAAGTTTTTATAAATAGTTCTAATCAAAAATTCATCGCTAAATTTTCGAGTAGTGATGATTATTATGATATAATTCGAGCTGAATATATTGTAATGAAGCTGGCTAAAAAATGTGGTATTGATGTGGCTGATGTTCAATTAGAAAGTTCGTTAAATAAAGATGTGCTTTTAGTTAAAAGATTTGATAGAAAGAGGGTTGGGGAATCATGGACGAGAAAATTAATGTTATCCGCCCTGACTCTTTTAAATTTACATGAAATGGAAGCACGTTATGCAAGCTACGAAGATTTTGCTTTATTGATTCGCCATAAGTTTTCTTCACCTAAAAATACTCTAAAAGAATTATTTAAACGATTAGTTTTTAATATTCTTGTAGGGAATACGGATGATCATGCCAGAAATCATGCTGCTTTTTGGGATGGAGAAAAATATAAGCTTACACCTGCTTATGATATTTGTCCTCAACCCAGAAGTGGAAGTATGGCAGGACAGGCAATGAAAATCATCGGACAGGATAATAGAAGTCTATTAATTAATTGTTTATCTTCATCTAAAAACTATTTGCTATCAGAAGAGGAAAGTATAGAGATAATCAGAGCAATGATTCAGACAATAGAAAGTGAATGGGAAAGTATATGCATAAACTCTGGAATAAAAAAAATTGATAAAATACTTTTGGAAACAAATCAGATTTTCAATCCATATATCTTTGAAGAAATAAGCAAGCATACCCAAATAATTAAAAACCCGAATGGATAAAAATAATCTTTACAAAAATACAAAAATCATAGTATACTAGTACCGGCAGGTTTCAACCTCTGCTAATGAGCCTGAGTAAAAGCTTCCTCCATGGTTTTTCTCATAAACTGAATGTTTATAGTTTGGGGGTGTATCTTGATTTAAAAGCTACTACTACTGCTACTCATATTAATCTGGATGGTATCTCATTCAGCGTTACTCCTTAAAGAGAAAAAAGGGCAAAGAATAAGAAACAGGTAATATATAGTAATACTCAAATAATCAAACAAGGACAGGAAAATGAAACGCAGATTCAAACTTCTATTTTTAAAAAGCTTCGCCATTAGTGCAGGACTTACAGCAGGTTTCCTTAGTGTATCCCTTTTTGGTAGTAGAACCAGTATTTGCCCTGGCAGATCAAAAACTGAAACGACGAAGACTCCTGAGGAAAGTGCGAGCCAAATAGTTCTGTGCTAATAATTTTCCAATCCTATTCATATTTTTTAAAATAAAAGTCAAGTAGCAAAATCTATTAAAACTATTGCTTTATAATTGATGATAGACCCTCTTTATATTATAGTAGTTTCTTATAAAAAAATTTTTTCATTTCTATATATTCAATATTTATTATTTTCCTATATACCTTAACTTCTATAAATCGTCTTTCACTGAGTTTTTACTTTTTATTTAAATTGATTAAAAAAAATATTTTTTTCTTCCCAAAAAATATTAACATCGCTTTTGTTGGTCAAATTACTTGATGCGACAACATTACCTAAAAAGTGAAGCTAAAAAGATTTTATCTTATTCCTATGGAGATTTTTATGATGCCTAAAAATGTTAGGTATATTGTTTCGGCTCTTTCCCTTCTAACAATTTTTTCATTTGCTAATTGTAAAAAAGAAAAGAAGAATGATGATCAGAATATGGCAATTGCCCTTATGGCAATGAATCGTCCTGCCGCTTCCGGAGCAAACGCACTGAATTCAAATGGTGCTACCTCCTATGTATTACCTACCCGGCTTTCTATTGTAAGTAATACCAGTAGTATAACCACCAGTAATTCTGTGCTTAACCAGGCAATCCGCTCTTTGCAAAATACTGATATTTCCAGTATCGCAAAAAGTATACTTCTTGCTACCCAGGCAGAAACGGATGGTGTTTCCACGAAAGGGGACTTCGCCAAGGATGAGCCTGAAGTGTTTTCTATGGATCCCATTACTTACCAGTTAAAACAGATTGATCAATTTTTTCAAATGATGAATCTCAGTGGTTATAAATATCTGGTAGATAAAGGACCAAGAAAAGTCAAATTTACTATGCCTATGGATCAATCCTCATCAGGTGGTTCCAGTGGCGGAGCCCAGGGACAGGCTCAGAAAGCAAACTGGACAGTTCAGGCCTCTACTACCGATGGCCCTCCACTACTTGTAAAGATGTGGGGCTCCTTGAACTTTGGTGTTGTCAAACCCAAATTAACCTTAGCTTTCAAGGTATTAAGTCCTCCAACAAATAAAGAAGTTACTATCGATGGAGTAAAGTCAACCGTGCAAACCGGGGGAGCTTTTGAAATGGCTCTTTCTTTATCTCTGGATGATGCAGCAAGCGGATCTAAAATGTCCGGGATCTTTATTTTGAAGAAATCAACTGATTCTGCAACAAATAAAGAAGAACTTAAAATTTGGGATACTGCCAGTGTAACCATGAATATGAATGGAAATACCATTACAACGGCATCAACTGAATCCATCGTAATAGAAACCTCAAATGGTGGAGAATCCGGAAAAGTAACCCAGAGATTATCTTATAATGCTGGCCAGGGAGATATGAACTTTCCGGTATCTACATCCAGTTGGAACAAAGATTATGTTTATACACAACTTCCTGATATGAATACAGGAAAATCGGTGGAATCGATTATCAGTCGTAATAACCCTGAAAAAATTGTATATAGTTATGGCTTATACAATGCAGAAGGAAATCGTGTAGTACTAAATACCGGGTTCCCTGTAAAAAGTGGAACGAAGGAAGGCTGGGCAAGTCGCTGGGGTGTAAGTTTTTATGACCAGGCAACCGGCTTGATGAGTAATGCTGTTGATAATGAAAAAGTAACTGAAGTAAAATTTGATGGAACTGTAGGCGGAGAATATACCGTATCCGTTATACCGGGTCGTGTATCACGTCAAATCCGTGAGACTATTGCTCTTGCCGATTTAAAAGATGTTCCATTAACATATTATGATCCGACTACCTACGCAGAGTTTGTGGTTAAATATGATGGAACAAACTGGGTGAAAAGTAAATCCTGCACTAACGATCCAAATACGTATAAGAAAACCTGTACAGATACCAGCGGGAATTTGACTATTAACGCCGGTCAATTTTATTTCTTTTACTTAGCAGGAGAGAGTTCCAGTGGAAAATCCTTAAACTTTATCGGTGGACAAACAAATGTAATAGCCGAAATTTTCGAAGAAGTTGATGAAAATGCTACTGCAAAAACTCTGTACAAATATGATGCAAATGCCTGCTATACTGCCGGTGGAGTCGGTTACACAGGTACTCAATATACTTTAGGAACAGATTTAACTCTAAAAAGCGGCTCTACAATCGTTACCCAACCTGTTTATGGTATGCACGGAACAGCTCTTTCTTTTGCCAATGTGAATGAATGCCAAAAGATTTTTGATCCGGCTACAGCAACTGTAACCTACTCCTGGAATTACGGAACTAACGAATGGGAGAAAAAGGCTATCTTAAAAAATGCTGATGGAACTCCGGTTAAGTTTGATAAACCCATTCCTTTTACAATAAAAACAGCGAAAGGAATGTTTACGGCTAACTACATGGGTTTTGGACAATTTGATATTCCCTGGGTTCAGGATCCGAATGCAGATCCGAATGACTTCATGAGTTACAAACCGGTAGCTGTAATTCCGGATGGTTCCAAACTAAGTACTAAAACTTTAGATTCGACAACAGGTACTGCAAGTGAAGTTTCTTACTATGTGAAACATCTTTCAGTTGCAATAAAATACAATCCGGCTGCTGCAGGAACCGATGTAAGTGCTCTGAAAACAGAGGCTGCTACAGCTCTTGCCGACTTTACTCCAAGTGATGAAGATAAAAAGTTTGCAGACATCGGGGCTGATCCAACAAAAGACTCCAGCAGTACAGCTGTTTGTATCGTAGATGGAAACCCTGTAAATTCAGAAGGAAAACAGGTCGCCAGTTTTGCAGATTCAGTATGTGCTAAATAAGAAGTAAAATAGTTAGAACAATCTAATATACTAAAGCAAGTGGACTTACGGTTCACTTGCTTTTTTTATGCTTGAGAACTTAAACAGATTTACGATTCTTGATTTTTAAATACATAATAAGGGTTTCACAAATGAATTTACCAGAACCCAAACAGATACTATTTATTTCTCAGCGATTGGCATTTTTAGACGCAATCATTTCTCCTGAATGGGAGTATCGTTACTATTCTTTTAACCATTCCTGGGACTTAAACCAACAAATGGCTTCTATGAGAGACGGAAGTGGAAATGAATACTTCATTCTATTTGAGAACAATAATTGTGGCATCAAGGTTTACAATAAGCAACAGAATGAAGAGTGCCAAAAGTTCATTACAGAACAAAGAGAAACCGATAATCATTTTATTAGAAATTTCCTGAATGAACCGGCATTTTCAATTCCATATTCAACTTTTTTGTCCTTTTGGGAATCCGGACAAAAGAGATGGAAAAGTTATGGGAATGAAAAGAATATGCTATTACATATATTTTCAGATCCTCAGAAGAAATATTTCGATTTTTCCAAAGAATACTATGAAAAAGAAATCCCGATGAAATTAATAAATAAAATTTTCTCATCCGAATCGATGAAGAGCGATGTTATTTTAAAAATTAATAGGGAAATTGATTTAGACGAATTTACTGTTGAAGCTCAGGAAATAGGTTTAAACCTTATATGAGTTAATATTTAGCTTTCTTAAAATTCTCAAGTTGCTTTCTTTGTATTTGACAGTTACAGGTTTTTTTTCATTTTATACCTATGAAAAGAATTTTATTAGCAGTAAACCTTGTTTTTCTAATTATTGCCTGTTCCCCCCCGGCTAAAACGCTAGAAAACAGCAAAAATTTTACCTGGGTAGATAAAGCCTCCTGGCAAAAGATTCAGGCTGAGAATCCCAAAACCCTGATGGTAGATGTAAGAACCGAGGCAGAATGGAAGGAAGGACATCTCGAAGGGGCTTTATTTATCCCGATGAGTGAGCTACAGGCCCGTATTTCCGAAATTCCTAAAGACATACCCGTTTTAATCTATTGCAGAAGCGGAAACCGAAGCACGGTCGCGGCCAACTTCCTTGCTTCTCAGGGATATAAGAATTTGTATAATTTGAGGGGTGGGATCGTCGTCTGGTAAAAGCAGTAATCGGAGGAATTCTTTCCTCCGTTTTTTTAGTAGTTTAGATTTAGTTAATCTACCATAAAGCAAGCCAGACTAAAGCCCAGGCACCAAAAATGTAGGCTGAGTATTTATCTGCTTCTGGGTCATCTGCTTCTTTCTTCTCCGTCTTTGCTTCTTCATCTTTCTTCCAGTTAGTTTCTTTTTTTTCTACCGTAACCGATTCCGGGACAAAAGCTTTTTGTGTGCCGTCTTCAAAATCTACCACCTGAACTTTTGTTCTCTTCCCTTTCTTATCTTCCACTTCTCCTTCACTGACTTTTACGTTCTCAAAAGTCTCACCTGTTTTTATAACAGTAATAGTATCGCCTAATATACTATTTGCGAATATACTTATGCCTATCATTATTGATAGAGTCCATCTTTTATCCATATTCATTACCATTCTTGAATAATATAATGGATCCATATATCCATGAACTTATTACAGAAATATTACAAAAATATGAATAGAGTCTTACATGGGAATCGAAAATTCTTTATGATTATGTAATAATTTCGTAACTAAAGACCGGTAGCCTCGGATGCAGATTGAAGGGGATTCTTATAAATCCCGTGGAAAAATCAGGAGAACAAGATTATATGAAACTAAAAAATATTCTTCAAATTGCAAGTATCACCGCAATTTCCTTTTCACTTATACATTGTCCGGCTGATAGTAAAAAAGACAACTCAGCAGCTTTAGCAGCCCTTGCGCTATCTTCCCCATCAGCAACTACAACTGTTTCCGCTGACATTACCGGAAATACAACCTGGAAAGGAACTGTAGTTTTAGACGGAAAAACTATCAATGTAACAAATAATTCAACCTTAACGATTGAAGCCGGAACAAAAATCTACGGACGTGCAGGTTCTGCTCTTTTCATTCACAAAGGTTCCAAGATAAATGCAGTTGGAACTGCTACAAATCCTATCGTATTCACATCTTCTAAAACTGTAGGGCAGCGTGCTCCCGGTGACTGGGGTGGTGTGGTGATTATCGGTGGCGGAACCAACACCCGTACCGGTGGACAAACAGAAGGTGCAAACAAAACCAATTACGGTGGCTCCGGTGACAATACAGATAGCTCCGGTTCTCTCAAGTATGTCCGCGTTGAATTTGCCGGTAACGAAGTTTCTGCGGGTGATGAGTTAAACGGAATCAGTTCGTATACTGTGGGTTCGGGAACCAGCTACGAATATGTCCAGGTTCACCGCGGTCTGGATGATGGTTTTGAATTCTGGGGTGGTGCAGTTACCGTCAAATACGCCCTGGTAACCGGTGGTATGGACGATGACTTCGACATGGACGAAGGATTCCTCGGAAAAATGCAATTCTTAATCGGACACAAGTATCCTACTTCCTGCGGTGGAACAGCTTCTTCTGACCCACACGGTATGGAAATGGATGGTTCTCATAACAACGGAGAAGCCTCTACTACAGTTACAGGTTTAACTTCCAAACCTTCTGTAGCCAACTTTACTTTGATTGGAGCCGGTGTTACAGGTGGAGCCGGTATGAGATTTAGAGAAGGTATGCAGGGCTATTTTACCAGCGGTCTGATTTATGGCTTCTCCAAAGGAAACTATATGTGTAATGCAAATGCAGGAACCGGTCAGCCAACCAGTCCTACTGTAACGAATGTTCTTTCTGAAACTGCACAGACTGCTTCTAATACCATTACCTGTACCAGTGCGAGTCTTGCAACGGCTATTAGCAGCGGTTCAACTTTAGCAGCTCTGCCCATTACCAGTGCAGGCTCCGGAACAACTGATAACTGTGTGTTTACAACAAAACCGGATTATTCAACAGCAGCTTCTGTTGGAACTCCTTCGGCTAGTTTAAAGTCAGATACAAATTTTAATGATGCTTTCTTTACCGACACCCAGTACTACGGTGGAGCTTCTTCTACTAATAAATGGTATGAGGGCTGGACAGAATACGTAGCTAAGTAAGGCATACATAACACAATCCCTTTTTACTATACCGGTAAGTAAATCACTTACCGGTTTTTCTTTATAGGAGTATATATGAAATACATAATACTATTGATACTTTGTAGCTTAAGTATATTCAATTCATGTAAAAAATCAGATAAACCCGAGCTAAGCCCGGAAGCTAAATTAGAAAATGAACAAATTCGAAAAGACCAGGAAGAACTTCGTTCAAGGATAAAAGAAGATTATAAGCTGCAAAACGCTTCTTCGTCCAGAGATGAAGCTATTAAGCAATTCCTAAAAGAGTTTTCCCAAAAAGGTGTTCAGGATGATTATAAGACTCTATTTTCTCTTAAAGAATTTGAAGACATCATCCTTCCGAATAGCCTTGGAACCAATGCTCTTGTCGCCCATACTACTATCAAAAAAGCTATGGATATGGTTTCTCTCAGGAGAAAAACAGGTCTTGCAAGACTCTATCAGAAAATAGGGAATCATTCTTTTGTAATTCAATCCATAGAATGGAGGAAGGATGTAAGAAAGCTAAATACAGTAAACGGACACATCATTGAATCGATTTATCTGTTGATAGATGAGAAGCAGGTAAAACTCGATGAGCTAAAACTTGTAATTGAAAATAAAGGCAAATTCAAACTGAGTACCTTGGGTACCTGATATATAGATGAGTGTAAGGAAAGACAAAATGTTGCAATATAAAACAAGGATAATACAGAAACTCTCTTTCTTGTTTTTGTTTATGAGCCTATTACCTACGGTAATTTTCGCTCAGGATGGAACACTGAAAGGAAAGATAATCGACGCATCCAATGCTGAACCTGTATTTGGAGTTACAGTAGTTGTTCGAGCCTTAAAAAAGGGTGCAAGAACAGACTTTGACGGTAAATACAGCCTCGACTTACCGGCGGGTTCTCACAGCGTAGAATATATTATGATGGGCTTTGATACCCAGGTAAAAAATATCACGATAAATGCAGGACAAACTACAACTCAAAATATTACTTTCGGAGCCAAGGCTCTGGATGTAGTAGAGGTAAAAGGAAGAGCTGTAAATAACACAGAAGCCTCCCTTCTTCAAGCTCAGAGAAAATCCGGTTCTGTATCCGATGGAATCAGTGCAGAGTCTATCAAGAAAAGTCCTGACTCTTCAGCAGGTGAAGTCATCAAACGTGTAACCGGTGTAACCCTTATTGGAGGAAAATATGTCTTCGTTCGCGGACTCGGGGAACGATACTCCAATACCCTCTTAGATGATATGAGCATTCCTTCTACCGAACCGGATAAAAGAGTCATTCCCCTTGACTTATTTCCTGCCGGAGCCATTAAAAATTTACGAATTGTAAAAACCTTTGTTCCCGAAGACCCGGCTGAATTTTCCGGAGGAATAGTCAAGATAGAAACCAAAGAATACCCCGACGAATTCATGATGAGTCTGGGGCTTGGCCTGGGACGAAACTATAATACGACCGGTAATGAATTTTTAACCTTCAAAGGTGGTGGACAAAAAAATGCTTTCGGTATGGTTGGAGATAAACAGAAGTTACCTGACATGGTAAAAAGTTTCCCGGACTTCATGCCCTTTCGACCCGGAGACGCATTTGGTGGAATTCCTCCTCAACTCATAAACATGACCACATCATCTTTTGATAGCCAGTGGACTCCTGATAAAATGGACGCTCCCTTTGACAGGAATTTTAACTTTTCAGTAGGGAATACTATCAAAACAGAAAAATACGGTCGTTTTGGATTCATGGCAGGAACCTCCTATAATCGAAACTTTCGTTTTCGCAGAGAAAAGTTAAAGCGATATGTGGGAAGACAAATCATTCCTTTTGTAAAAGAGACAACTTATCTGGATACTCTTCAAACTCAGGATATCAACCAGTATAACGAAGAAGTTCTCTGGGGAAATAATTTAAACCTTTCTTATGAACCTGTAGATGGACAACAGTTTTTTAGCAAAACATTATATACTATTCAGTCCGATAAGTTTGTAAGGGATGCGGATGGTTATAATGGTATCGATAACTTCCTATTCAAAAACCAGACTCTCGGTTTTACGAGTAGAACCTTAATGAGTAATACCTTCGGTGGAAAAAATGCTATCAATATAGGAGAGATGGGAAGACCTCATATTCTTGATTGGGCTTTCAATTATTCCGATGCGAATCGGGATGAGCCGGACCTACGAAACCAGCTCTGGCAAAGAACCGAAACGGCCTACGATAGACCCTATACCAAATCGGGAAACAGGCCTGATGGAACCCGCTTTTTCTCTGAGAGCGATGATATTATGAAATCTCTCAGCTTAAAGTATGAAATTCCTTTCAAGCAATGGGACGGTCTCTATTCAAAAGCGAAAGTAGGTTATTTGAGTTCGAGTCGTTATAAAAACTTTCGATTCCGGGAATTTATCCAGAGACGATTTGTTGGTTCGGATAATGATGTTCCTTTTCCGGTTCCGGGAGAACTTCTTTATAACCCTCTTGTATTCTTAAATGGAGATAGGACCTTCACGGAACGGGCGGAAGAATCTAATGCTTATGATGCCATCCACAAGATAAATGCGTATTTCGCACAGGTCGACATGCCTCTGGTTCCAAATGTTCGCTTTGTCGGTGGTGCAAGATACGAGGATAGTTATCAAAAAGTAAAAACATTTGCTCTAAAAGATACGCTGAATGGAACCAATCTTGATTATGGCTGTAAGTATTCGAATGATTATGAAAGAAGTGCTTTAATACAAACAGGTATTTGCAGACCTGACAATAACGGTGTGGGAGAACTACGCACACAGGATACTTTACCTTCTCTAAATTTTGTCTGGGAATTCAAAAAAGACCAGAACCTGAGATGGGCCTATACGGAAACCTTAACCCGACCCGACCTGAGAGAATTATCTCCTTTCGGATTTAGTCCCTATTTTGGTGCAAACCTTGTATACGGTAACTCTTCCTTACAAAGATCCTATATTCATAACTATGATTTTCGTTATGAATGGTATATAAAGGGAGCGGACTTCGTAGGTGCCGGTCTTTTCTTAAAACAACTTTCCAATCCTATAGAAATAGTCGGACAACCCTTAGCCGGTTCACCGGGTTTTGTTTATACCTATACCAATGCCAGGGAAGCCTATATTAGAGGTCTGGAATTAGATGGAAGAAAAGATTTCTTTGATAAGTTTAGAATTGAAACCAACTTTTTCTTCATAAAATCCCGCGTAGAAGTAATGGATGATTCCCAGTATACAGCTGTAAAACTCGGTCTTGTCGGAACTTCATCCAAACTGTTTTCCTATGACCCTACAAACCGTGTAAGACCATTACAGGGACAATCTGACTTTGTATATAACGTAAAATTCTTATACTTTATCGATACAAAGAAAAATACCTCTATCGGTCTTTATTACAATTACTTCGGTGACAGAATTTCTGTTGTAGGAGCTTCCAATGCACCGGATGCCTATGAAAAAGGGGTAGGTGTTACAGATATCGTTTTTCAACATAAACAGGGAAAGCATCTAGATATCAAACTCGCCGCCAAGAATATCATGGATACAAGGTTTAGAACATACCAGAGAAATGAATTAATGGGAACGAATGATTTGTTTGGTTCTTACCGTGAAGGGGTAACCTTTACAGCATCCGCTACCTACAAGTTTTAAACTTTCCTTACCTACTTGAGGCCTGCTAATAGCAGGCCATTTTTTTTAACTTGCAATTTACAGGGACTTTTAAAGTCTCGAAGAATGCTTTTAAGACTTCTTATATTCTCACTTCTCTTATTTTCCCATTGCAAGAATCCGCTTACAAAACAGAAAACAGAGGAATTGAATTCTGCAATTTATGAAGTTAAATTTTCAGAAATAGCCGATGATAAACTTTCTAAGTATGAAGCCAGCGGCCTTGTTTATACCTCGGAACGTATCTACGTAGTTTTTGATAATACAGAGCGTATAGCTTCCTTTACATTCAAAAATAAAAAAGTAGAAAACATTTCTTTTTTTGGTAGTAACAAAGACGACTCTCAATTTGAAGCGATTAGTTTTGGTTTTACCGATAAACCTTACCTCTTCATTGCGGAAGAATCCAGAAAAGAAAAAGGAGAATACATACCCTATATTCATATCTACGATACCTCCGGTAACAAATTAGACGAATTTTCCTCGAAGGTTCCATTAAAGAAAGAAAACAAGGGATTCGAAGGTCTCGCCTTTACAAGGCGTCTGTCTCACCCTCAACTTGTAGCTCTCTGCGAAGGAGAAGGTTGCGGAAAAGCTTATAAAAATAAAAAGGGAATTCTCTATGTATTTGGCTTACAAAAAAATAAATGGAAAAAAGAAGCAGTAATAGAACTCCCCTATTTACAGGGATTCAGTGACTATTCGGATATAGCTCTATTAGAAGACAAAGTTGCAATCACTTCACAGGAAGGTTCTTACGTTTGGATAGGAGAATTTATGAAAGGTTCCTGGAAATTAAAAAACAAGGGCCTTATCTACGCTTTCCCGCGAGGAAAACAAAAAGAACTTCTATATTGTAATATAGAAGGTGTAAGCTGGATAGACGAAACAACCCTTGCTTTCGTATCCGATAAAGCAAAAAAGTCCTACCCCAAATCCTGTAAAACCAAATCAGAAATGTTTCACGTATTTATCCTGAAGGTAAAACCCTGATGATCTGGCATCCATATTCTATTCAAAAAACAAAATATAGTAACTTAAAAATTGCAAAAGCAAAAGAAGAATTTCTTTATGATGAGGCCGGTAAAGCCTATATAGATGCAGTCGCGTCCTGGTGGGTTTCTATTCATGGTCATAATCATCCCAAAATATTAGAATCCATTTATAAACAACTTCATAACCTAGACCATGTAATTCTTGCCGGCTTCAGCCATGAAGCTGCAGAAAACCTGGCAAAAAAGACCTTAGAAATTACAAAAAACACCTTCCGAAAAGTTTTTTACTCCGATAATGGCTCCTGTGCCAATGAAATCGCAGTAAAGATAGCTTACCAATACCACATCAACTCCGGTGATACAAAGCGCAAAAAATTTATCCGTTTTTCGGCTTCCTACCACGGGGACACAATTGGAACCATGTCGCTGAGCGGAAGTGAAAGCTTCCACGGAGTTTTTAAAGATATGCTACTTCCGGTAAAAGAATTTATCTCGGCAGACTGTTACTCCTGTCCCCTGCAAAAAAGTAGAGAGAACTGTGAATTAGACTGTTTACAGAATCTAAAAACTTATCTCGAAACAGATGGAAATACGGTAGCTGCCATTATTATCGAACCAATTGTACAGGCTGCCTGTGGTTTCAAATTTTATAAAAAAGAGATATTACAAGAAATAGATAAGCTTTGCAGGCAATACGGAATCGTTTTTATACTCGATGAAGTCTTTACCGGTTTCGGAAGACTCGGAGAAAATTTTGCTTACGAGTATGCGAATGTTTCACCGGATATTCTCACTTTAGCCAAAGCTTTTAGTGGAGGAGTTTTACCTATCGCAGCTACCCTGGTGAATGAAAAAATCTACGAAGCCTTTTATTCTGAAGAACCTGAAAAAGCCTTTTATCACGGCCACACCATGACAGGGAATCCACCTTCTGCCGCTGCTGCTCTTAGCTCTTTAGAACTATACGAAAAAGAAAACAGGTTACTCGAAGTAAGAAATCTGGAAAAGGTATTTGCAAAAAAACTAAAACTCTTACAGGAAAAATTTCCAGATAGAATCGAAAAACTTCGCGTTCTCGGTGCTATCGCCTGTTTTAATTTGAAAACGGAAGATTCCTATACCAATCCTATCGGAAAGGAATTCGCGAAAACCTGTTTAGAAAAAGGAGTGATTCTTCGACCCTTAGGAAATGTGGTCTACATCACCCCGCCGTATATCATAAAAGAAGAATCGATTGAGCAGATATTTGAAGCCATAGAATATTCCCTAACCAATCTGTAGCTTCACATCATCATCGATTTCTCCGAGCTGCGTCGTTCCCTCAAAACCGGTAATAGCCACCAAAGTAGTAAGAATACCAATTCGGCCAAAGTACATAAGCCCGGAATAAACCAGTTTTTCGAGCTGGTTTATTTCTTCAGTAAAATTCAAACTAAAACCTACCGTGCAGAAGGCCGAAATCATTTCAAAGAAAATATAGTGCATTTCCTTATTTTCATGAAACACGGTTAAAATAAATCCCATACTGGCAAGAAAGGTAGTGGCTAAGAAATAAAGCCGGATACTCATGGCTACCGAACGCTTGGAAATAGTCTCTCCAAAAATGTGAACGGACTGGCTCGTACTAATTACATTTTTCAAATATTGTAAAAGAATTGCAAAGGTCGTAATCTTGATTCCACCCGCAGTTCCCTGTGGGCCTCCTCCTACAAACATCAAAAGACAAATCAAAACAATGGAGCTGTGCTTGAGTGTCGCCAAATCAAAGGTACTAAAACCTGCCGTCCGGGAAGAAACGGAAAGGAAAAAAGCATTCATAAACTTATCCAGATTTGTAAGACCCTGAAGAGCCGAGTCATATTCTAAGAAGAGAACAAATAGAGTTCCGAATACAATTAAGCCGAACGTTCCGTAGAGGATGATTTTTGATTGAACGAGGTTTGATTCACCACGTATCCCTTGATTATAAAGCATAAATCTCTCTTCAAAATAATACGATAAGCGGATAACCCAGACATGAAAAAACTTTGGATCCTTACCGGAGAGGGCTCTACGCATCATACTATTTTCAAAATAGGCTTCCAGTTTATACATCAAATTTTTCATGGTTTCCAAAAAAATCTTTTCGATAAGAATCACAACCGGAAAGCCTATTCCTCCGAGAATAATCAAAACAGAGACCACGAATAGAGGAAATGATTCTGAACGTAAAAAATTCAGATTATCAGTCAGAGAAAAACCTGCATTATTGAAAGCGGAAATCGAGGTGAATAAACTTAAAAAAAATCGGTTGTATTTTTCTATGTCCTGCGAGTCGGGTAAAGAAAAATATAAAAATAAAGCCCCTATAAGTTCAATAATAATCGAAACCTGAAAAATGGAGATAATGGCCCTGAACACCCCGGAACCCCCGTATTTCGAAACCTCCGGACTTTTCGTATTCTTATTATCATCTAAAAACTCTGTGAGAAAAGAGTTCAACTTTGTATTTCTTGAAATTCCCTTAATTAGAAGCATACCGGCAAGCACGGTGAATATTATAATTCCGAGTCCACCCAGCTTGATAAAAAGCAAGATACAAATTTGGCCGCTTAGTGTAAAGGAACTTAAAGGAACAACGGCCAGCCCTGTTACACAAAAAGCGGAAGTAGACATATACAGAGCATCGGTATAGGAAAGAGGTTTAGTTGGATTATGAAGCTCTACCAGGTATAAAAGAATAGAACCAAAAAATATAGCAAAAAGAAAACTTAAAGCTATTATCCTGGCGACAGAAAGAGAAGAAATCCCCTTTGTAAGAAACCTATAAATTAATTGAATTAGGATTTTTAAATATACAAAGAGGAATTGTAAACGCTTCAAATTATTCTTTATCTATAGAAAGAGAGAATATTACAGTAACTTTATCTTCAATAGGGTTGATAAGTGAATCATAGACCATTCCAAATTCTTTCCGCGACAATTCCAACTTACCCTTATATTCCAGCTTCTTATCCGATTCAAGCTTTGTGGCGGAAAAAGTAAGAGGTTTATCTTTTCCTTTCAAGTGGAGAAGTCCCTTTGCCTGAACCCGGGTCGGAGAAGATTCATCAAGGCTATTCAGAGTAAAACTTGCTTTCGGGTATTTACCTGTATCGAAGAAATCTTCAGCTCGCAGGTGTTTATCCCGCATTCCGAGTCCGGTATCTACAGAAGATGTGTCTATACTCAGGCTCAGTTCTTTTTTAAGAACATTTAACTTTACCACCGAAACCTTTTGAAACTTTCCTTTTACCGCTCCAAACCTTGTTCCGCTTTGAAATTCGATAGATACCGAATTTAGCTTATAAACCCCTTCTTTCGGCTTTTCTTCCGAAAGAAGGGGGAAAGAAAAAATTAGAAAACTAAGTACTAATAAAGTTTTCATCCAAACTCCTGTATATTAGATTATTATAAAATATCTTTCTTTTTCCAGTATTTGTCTGACTGTTTCGTGATAGGTTTCGTTGAATAACTCGGCCTGCAAATAGGAAGAACGGGTATAAAGCATTTCTCCGTATTTCCACTGATAAGTGTCACCGCTTTCTCCGTATTTTACACGATTGGAATGAATCAGGTTACTTAAATCCCTGAGGTTATAGTCTTTTAAGCGGGTCATTAAATAGCGAAAGGTACCCTCTTTTACAGGGTCAACAAAATGAGAATTCTTATGAAATAAAACCGCATCATGAAAGTATTCCGGAACATTAAAAATACCATGAGCTCCCATTTGAACCATTAAATGTACAATAAATTCGGTTAGCTCTTTAAAAATATTCAAACCCGGATACTCCTGACCCTGGAAAAGTCTTTTCTTTTCCTTTAACTTTCCCATTTTTACATTCTGGGATAATAGCCAGTCGATATAAACCATTTTATACGTTTCAGCCAATTTTTTCAGGGTAAAGTCGTTTAACTTTAAACGCATGTGGATAAGAATTTCTTTATCTTTTGTTTTTATATAGATTCGATTATCCAGTTCCGAAATAGGATTAATCTCCAAACGACAGTCAAAATATCCGCGATTTTCGAGGCAGCGAAAAATTCCGGCTTCTTTCATCATGGCTCGTATATCTTCCCGGCTAAAACGTCCGAACACCTGCTCCTCCATGTGTAAGGAAGAGTTAAACTCATGGTTCATATCGATAAGGTCGAGTTCGGAATCGATGAGCACATCGAAGGGGTCTCCGAGTTTATCACTGTCTGAAAATATTCCCATGACTTTCATCCTCGCTTTTCATGAAATTACTTGAGAGGAATTTTGATATTAGACTAATAGGTAGATAAAAAAAAGCAATTAAATTCCGGTATGGGGTTTGTATGATTTAAACAAGGGAACAAAATAAAGGGTGCCTGGCGGCGTCCTACTCTCCCATGCAGCGAACCGCATAGTACCATTGGCGATGAAGGGCTTGACTTCTGTGTTCGGGATGGGAACAGGTATTTCCCCTTCTCCATAACTACCAGGCAAAGACAGCATGTTATTATTAGCTGTTTTCGTCAAGCTTAATTTATGAAAATCTTCCCTTTTCTATTATATTTTTATATAACCGGTTCATATCCGATTTTTCGCTTGCCAGAGTATAAAAAGAAACCCATTCTACATTCATTCCTTCTCCGCAGGAAATAGCGTTTGAAATATAGATTTATTTATTTACTTTTAATACTATGCTTACCGGTAAACTTCCTTACTGCTGCATCAAAGGCTACAAAAGGGCTTTTTGTTTTAAGCGAACCGGATTTACAAAACTCTAAAACCATTCAACTTTACGGTGAATGGGAGTTCTATTACGGTGAATTTATAAGTCCTGAAACCTTCTTAAAAAATCCACCGGAACCCAAACACTATATCCAGGTTCCGGCCCTCTGGAACGAATATATTTATGAGGGGAAAGAATTACCGGGCTCCGGCTACGCCACCTATCATCTAAAAGTCAAGCTTGTGTCTGATGGAGAAGTTTTCGGAATTCGAATTGGAGATATGTATTCAGCTTACTCTCTCTGGATAAATGGAAAGCTAATAGCCAAAAATGGCGAAATAGGCAAGACCAAAGAAAACATGAAGGCACAGTGGTTACCCCAAACACGTCTTTTTCACCACCAGGGAGAAGAGTTAGATATAGTTATCCATATTTCCAATTTTCACCATCGTAAAGCGGGAACCTGGTCAGATCTTCTTTTAGGAAAAGCAGAAGATATTTTACAGGTCAGGGAACGAGCCATCTTATTTGAACTTTTTTTATTCGGAAGTCTTCTTATTATGACTTTTTATCATGTAGGTCTTTTTGTTTTAAGAAAGAAAGAACCTTCTACCCTGTATTTTGCCCTGTTTTGCTTTGCAGCTATTTTACGTTTACTCATCACAGGAGAACGTTATATCATACAGCTTTTTCCAAATGCTCCTTTTGAAGTTCAGCTTAAACTGGAATACATTTCTTTTTATATTAGTCTACCCTTCTTCGTTTATTTTGTATATCTCGCTTTCGCCGGTTACATTTCAAAAAAAGCTTTAAACCTTTCAAAAATTTTAGCCGGACTTTTAATCCTGTTTTGTTTAATCAGTACCGGAGTGTATTACAGTCACACAGCAGTTCCTTACCAGATCGTTATATTCCTTTATGCTTTTTATATCATGTTTGTAATGTTCTCCCTGATCGTTAAAAAAGTAGAGGGTTCATTAACCGCTTTTTTAGGTTTTTTAGCTTTCGGAGCAACTGTCGTTATAGATACACTTTATAATAATGAGTTAATTTCCTTCGGAAATATTGTACCGCTCGGAGTTTTTATCTTTATCTTTTCTCAATCTTTTTTACTTTCCCAGAAATTTTCCAATGCTTTTAGAAAAGTGGAGAGTCTTTCAGAAGACTTAAATCGAACGAATAAGGCCTACAGCTATTTTGTACCTACAGAGTTCTTAAAAATTTTAAACATCAGTCATATTACCAATATTCGCCTTGGTGATCAGGTAGAAGGAGAGATGACTATCCTGTTTTTAGATATCCGTTCTTTTACACAAATATCAGAAAACTTAAGCCCAAAAGAGACCTTCGATTATATAAACCGCTATTTAAAAATCGTGGCTCCGATTATTCGAAACATGGGGGGGTTTGTAGATAAATATATAGGAGATGCTGTAATGGCAATCTTTCCAACAGAACCAGATAATGCACTAAAAGCCGGAATCAAAATCCTCAAACGCTTAAATCGCTTCAATCAAAAAGGAATCAAATATCCCCGATATATTCCTATCCAAATTGGAATGGGAATCCATACAGGAAGACTCATGCTCGGCACTATTGGAGAAAAAGAAAGAATGGAAGGAACGGTTATATCCGATGCGGTAAATCTCGCGTCTCGTATAGAAGGACTCACCCGCTATTACTATTCATCCCTTATTATAACGAAAGAAACCCTGGACAAAGTAGAAAAAACGCAAAATTTTCAATACAGATATTTAGGAAAGGTAAGAGTAAAAGGAAAAAAAGAAAGAGTTCATATTTTTGATGTATTCAATGGAGATAGTGAAGAAGTAATCCACATAAAGCTTCAAACCAGAGGATCGTTTGAAAAAGCTGTTTTATTATATTTTGATAAAAATTTTGCAGAATCCGAAAAGCTATTTGAAGAAGTTCTCAAACAAAATCCGGAAGATATCCTGGCCGTGAAATACTTAAAACACTGTAAGAAATATAAAAATCATTCTCCGGAATTAAAGAATGAACTCTCGGAAGAGTTCCATTTTCATCCATAAAGGCAAACCAGACCCTTTTTTTCAGCTAACAGAGCCGGTTACTGCCCTTCGGCTACGCTCACAGGCTACTGCGTAAGGTGAGTTATCAATTTATTTCATTTGGTCTATAACTGCATTATATTAAATAGAATTTATTGCTTAAATTACTTTCCACACAGTCTGTCAGAAGCCACAAGCGTAACGCGTCCATTAGTAAAAGGGGTGAGAGAACCCCACCCCGAAAAAAGAAAGTTTATCAGGCAGGCGCTGCCTGCTTTTCTTTGGCTTTTTGCTCCTTAAGGTAATACGCACCTCCGATAGCCGCACCGGCCAGAATAAGAAGTCCGATTCCCAGAAGCGGTCTGTAGAATATCCAGGCAATCGCAATCGTAAGGAAAGATAATCCGAATGCGAATAAACCGGCAAATAGACCGATTCCAATATCGAGAAAACTCCCGATAAACGGAACCACATCGGCAAGAGTAACCAGAGGATCGAAAACCATTTTAAGACCAAAAAACATCATCAAGAAACCAACCAGTCTCATAATCCAGGTTCTCATGGCGTTGCCTTCCTGGGCAGCCTGGAACATATCCTTGGCTGCTTTTTTGCCTTCGCTCAGCATGAGAATACTGGTTCCGGTTTTAGTTTTATAAGCCTCAAAACTTTTTCCTTTCTGTTGGGCCACAATCGATACTTCTTTTGGTTCTACGTATTCAAAAGAAATTTTTGTATCTCCCACCTGAGGATTGGCCGGATCCGAACCTATATAAATCGCTCCCTGATGGATTTTCGCTCTACCTTTAATAGAGAAAGGCAGGTTTTTCAGCTCAGCTTCTGTCAGGGTGATTTTTTTGCTTCCACCAATTTTAGAAATCAGGTCCGGACTCAGAACATAGGCACCGAGTTTGACTTCTTTCGCGGCATAAGTCTCGCCTGTATAGGGCATAGAAGCCGGGTTTGTGTGGTAAACACCTGTCTTTGTATCTTTTTTTACCCGGAAGCTTTTAGAATCTTTCAGAGTAGAAGACCATTCTTTTTTGTACGTATAGGTAGTGACGGTTTTTTTCTTTCCACCTAATTGTTTTTCTGATTTAGAAGATTTCTCTTCCACCCATTGATACATTTCTACGGAACGCACCAGTTTAATGGCACTTTTGGAAATTCCGAATGTAACATCTTTTAACATTTCGGAAGTTTCTGCTTTACCGCTCATGTGCACCAGTTTCCCTTCATTCGCTGACTCAAATTTACTTGAATCTACCGCTACTACGTTTCCGGCACCTTCCGAAAGTCCTCTGGCTATTTTTACCGCACAGCCTTCGTTCATCCATAATACAGGAAAGGAAACTATAAATAAGAGTGCTCCTGTTCCCACACTCTTAATCGATCCCATGAGTCTTTCACCCCAGGACTCGGTAGTAGTTTCCGTATAGGAACCACCTTCTTCACCTACTTCGTAATCATCTTCGGACATATATATCCCCCTTTTTTATATTCTGGCAACTTCTTTCTGCCTTGATCTATAACAAAAAAGTTGCAGCTTTTTTTTATGATTAATCTCATTTCCTGCCAAAGAACTGGCAAGAAATTTTTTTCCGAAGATGGTTTCTGTTTAAGATGTTCGAGTCCCACACCCTCCGAAAATCCTTTGGTTTGTAAGATTTTCTTAAATTCGGATTTTATTACTCTGTAAGTTCAAACACATTTCTACCTTGAAAAACATTTCTGTATCGATTTGAAAGGTTCCATTTAATTGGGTTTTGCAAATATTATGGATAGTAGTTAAACCTAGACCGAACTGTAAAGTATTGCCGGAATTTTTAAAGGTCATATTATTTAGTTCTTCATAGGTAAGTAGTATTTGATCATTACCTAAAAATTTAAAAATGATATTTACGTCACCACAATTGCTTTGACCGTATCCGTGCTGATAAGTGTTAGCGATTAATTCACTGAGGATAATACCGATGGGAATGGCAGCGTCAATGCTGATAGAAATATTAGGAATTTCTTTATGAAAGCTTATTTGCCCATCAGGATAACTGAGATCTATTTTTTCAACGAGAGTATTTACATAGGTTATCAAGTTGATTCTCGAAAAATTTTGGGAACTATAGAGCATCTGGTGAACTATAGCCATGGAATAAATTTTATTCACGATTTTTTTCAGTTCATTCTGCAATTCACTTTCTTCAAACTGCAAACTCTTCAAAGAAAGCCAGGAAATGATAATCTGCATATTATTCTTGGTTCGATGATATAATTCTTTAATCAGCAGATCTTTTTCCTTCAGGGAATTTTCTATGATCTTTTCATAACCTATAGTTTGTATCTGGTAACTAAGGGAATAGAAGAGAAGCACCGTAGATAGAGGATAAATACTGATAACCGGAATGGTTAGAGTTTTTACAATAACAATAGCTATTTCTTTGGGAAAAGTAATGTAAAATTCAAAGAGCATAACAAGATTTACAAAATAAGCAAAAATAATCAGGCTAAATAGATTTCTGGTTTTTTCTTTCTTTTGGAATAATAGTACAAGTAAAATTCCTAAAACCGTTGCCGTAACAGAAACAACCATCCCTGTAAAGGCTCCGGTTCCGCCGAGGTAATATCTATATCCTACTGTAATGCCAAGACTTAGAAGAGAACCCTGAATCCCACTAAAAAGTGGAGCGAGGCTAAGAATAATGGTTCTACCGTCAAAAATCACTCCATTCGAAAATTGATAGGAATTATGCATTCCAATACAGGTAATAATTCCGAATAAAATACCGGATAATATTTTAAAAATATGACTTTGCTCCTGGTAACGCTTATAGATAAGGGTATGAATAAGAACCAGGGAAATTAACAGGGTTATATTATTTAATAATTTTAAAAATGCCACATCTAACTACACAGTTTTTTTATTAGGATTCAAGCAAATCCCTGATGATTTACCTGCGATAAAAAACACTCCCGGCTTTAATAATATATTTTGATGCAATAAATGAATGTAAAAATAATCAACTAAAATTAAAATAAATACAAACCCTCCTTTTTTTCCGGGAAGCAAGCCATTCACCGATTGCTCGACTGAAATAAAAAACAATCCCGGTTTTTATATTAATAAATTGATTTTTATAAGCAAAAAGAAATCCTTAATCCGTAATTTCGGTATGAGAATAATAGTATTTTTTACATTTTTTTTATTCACGGCAGCTCTGTATCCGAGAGATCTTTCTATTCGGGATGTCTATATTCCGGATTCGAATTTCCGGTATTCAGAACCACAGGATATATTCATCCGTTCAGGAAAGATTCATTCTTTTCAGGATATCCCCGAAAAGCGAAAAAACAGGAAGAATTACAAAGCTCAGTACCTGTTTCCCTCATTCTGTGACGCTTATGTAAACCTCGGCTCAGACGGACTCGGAGGACAAAACGGGAGAAGAGAGGTCTATGCGGCCCTTCGTTCCTTTTTAGAGCATGGTTTTACCCATATCCTTTCTGTAGCTGATGGCCCCTGGATTCGAGAAATCCAGGGGCTTGCGGAAAAAGGCAAAATTCTTTCTCCGGAAATTCAAATTGCTCCCCGTCCTATTGTTCCCCATAATTCAGAAACGAAATCTCTTCCTTTAGAATTATACTTCAGAGCCGAAACAAAAAAGGCATTTTACTCAGAGTTAAAAAAACAAATCCATTCCGATAGCGGGGGAGTTCATCTATTTCAGAGATTTTCTTCTCCTTCTCATTTCCAGGCCGGGGGAATTGAGCTCTATAGGGCACAAAAAATGAGTTCAAGAGCCGGGAAGATTCTTTCCGTCTATGCTTTTGGAGATAGGATTGCCATTCTGAATGCGCTTCGCTCCGGTATATCCTATATACACGGACCCATCCCCTTAAGTATTCTCAATAGGACTTCAAAGTTTAAGCTGCAAAATATTCATAATGCACCTAATTTCTATTCTTACTATATCCTCGCTAACCGGGGAAATAAAGACGCTTTAGATTACCTGCTTTCCTATATGCAGAAAAAAAGTCCCTTCTTCAAGAAAAACTACTACCCTTCTCTCTCCTCTATCACACCTTATCTTCAGCAGAATCCGGAAGAAGAACAAAAGGCCAAAGAAGAATATACCTCTTACAGGAATTTTTTTGAGGAAAATTTATCCTTACAAAAAAACATGATATTATCCAGCGGTTCTGGAGGTTTTTTTGCTTTTCCCGGCATTGCAGGGCTCATGGAATTAAAAAACATAGCCAGTCTTACGGGTTATAGCAGGGATTTTTGGAGAATTCCCACTAAAAACACCTGTTCCTATCTGAAAACGGAGTATAAAGGCAGGATACAGATTAGAGAAGAAGCCAGTTTCCTTCTTCTTGATGCAAATCCTTTAGAAGATCCGGATAGTATTTTTCGGGTAAAACAGGTTATAAGAAAAGGGAAAATTTTAATCCGTCATCGTTGAGGCCATATATGGAAGATAAAAGAAAGCAGTATTTTGAGAAATTACTGGATGAAAGTTTCAAAAAGCGTAAAGCTATTGAACCGGGTGCACCTTACACTGCGAAAGTCAGTTCAATTAAAGATGAATATATTTTTATTAATATCGAAGGAGAAAATCTCGCAGGAATTGTTAGTTCTCTTGAGTTTATTCATGATTCAAAAAGACCCGAACTCGGAGACAGTCTGAATGTCTTTTTTTTACGGGAATCTCACGGAGATTACTACTTCACTTCCTGCATTGCAGAAGAAGAAGTGAACTGGGATTTATTAGAATTGGCCGCAGAAAATGAAATCCCGGTATGGGCCCAGTTTAAAGCTGAAATCAATGGGGGTTTTGAGGTGAAAATCGGAGAATTTACCGGATTCTGTCCTCATTCCCAGGTTTCACAGGAACTGAAAGGGGCTGAGCTTCTGTCTTCTTATCATAAATTCATAGTGAATGAAATTCAGAAAAAAAATAACCGCCTGATTTTCTCACAAAAACGTATCTCTGACCGAGCCAAAGAACTAAAAAGAGAAATGTTACGAGAAGAACTTGAGGTGGGGCATTTCGTTAGCTGTCGAGTAAAGTCTATCCATAAATTCGGTCTCATAGTAGACATGAATGGTCTGGATGCCCTGGTCCCTACAAGTGAAGCCAGCTTTAAACCCAAAGTAGATTTAGAAAAGGAATTCCAGGTAGGACAAAACCTGAGAGGTAAAATTTTATCTTTGGATTGGGAGACAAACAAGATTTCCTTAAGCATTAAGGACTCCTTGAAAGACCCCTGGGCCAGCTCGGTTCCCTTTAAAGAAGGAGATATTGTAAAGGCAAGGGTAGAATCCATAAAACCTTTTGGAATTTTTATCCGTCTGAATGAAAACTTTCATGCCCTGGTACCCAATAAGGAAAGTGGGTTTGATTCCAGAACTCCGCTCGCCGCTCACTTCAATAAAGGAGATGAGCTGGATGTTTTTATCATGGAAGTAAACCCGGAAAAACGGCAAATTTCGGCCTCTATTCATAGGGCAAAAGAAGCTAAAGAAAAAATGGAATACCAGGATTATCTAAATAAGCAAGAAAGCTCCGGCTCAATGAGCAGTTTCGGACTCCTCCTGCAAAAGTCTCTCGATAAGTCCAAACCAAAAAAATGAAACTACATATTGCCCTTTACCGGCCTGAGATTCCTCCGAATACAGGGAATATTGCCAGGCTCTGTGTGGGGGCAAATCTCCCCCTGCATATTGTAGGTAAACCGGCTTTTGATCTTTCCGAGAAAGCCGTTCGAAGGGCGGGGCTGGATTACTGGAAACACCTAAAACTTTTTACCCACGAAAGTTTTGAAGAGTTTCGGAATAGCTTGCCGAAAGCTTCCGTGCTATATTTGGTTTCCAAATTTGGAAAGACGCTTTATACAAAGCCCGAATATAAGGAAGGGGACATACTCTTCTTTGGAAATGAAACCTCCGGAGTTCCGAAAGAAATACACGAGGCAATTGATGAAACAAATAAGATTTATCTTCCTATGCCCGGAGAAGTAAGAAGTTTAAACCTGAGTAATGCCGTAGCTATCGTAGCTTTTGAGGCTCTGCGGCAAATCGAATACTGGTGAAAAGATACTCCTCGATAAAGGCATTAGTAATCTAACTTACAATTACAGGTCTATTATTTCAAAAATAATCTTCATCATACCAGATAAAGTATGAGTATATAGTAATACCCTCAATAACTTCCGGCTCTTCAAATATAAATTTACCTTCTTTATTTTTTTCGAAAAGATTAAAAATGTAGCAACAGAAGAAATACTCAGCGAACCTCCAAATCATTCTCCTGTATAAAAAACTCTATGAAACCTTATTAAAAAAATTATACTTGCTCTTTTCTTTGACCGGACATAAAATACCTGTTATAGTATAAGTCTAACTTTTACATGATAAATGAAAAAAATTTTTGATACAAAAGTTCAAAGAATTTTGGCACTCGGCGGCTTATTCTTCTTTATTATAAAATTTTTAAGTTCCCAAAGTGGAGAGAATAGAATCGTCTCTGAACAAAAGGCAGAAAATTTTACTGCGTTTATCCTGATTTCCACAGCCATTTTAGCTTTTCTGACCCTTATCTACAATTTTCTTTCTGTAAGAAGAGAAAAGAGAAACCCGGACAAAACAGAATTTAAAGAAATCAAAAAACGAGACAGAATACGTGATATTTTAGGAGAGGATAAATGAATGTAAACCGGAATTAAAAAAAATCTGCCGTTATGCGAATTTGTAAATAAAATATTGACTAATTCAAAAAAAGTTGTAGTCTCATCTGCTATTATGAGACAAAAAAGCGTAGCTAAAACACTGATCCATTTTATCCTCGCAACCGCAAGCCTCGTCTGTCTTTTTCTGGCAGCCGGCTCGGAATGGTTAACCTACCTCTGGTGGGGCATTTTTTCCGCCTGGTTATTGGTTATGGTTTATTTTTTTCGAGAACTTAAAAAACCGGTCGGTGGCTCTTTAAAAAATCCTTGAAGGAAAAAAAACTTTTGATTTTTATAAAATCGCCGATATAACGGTATAGGGAAAAGCTATGTTTGAAGATACATATTTTATGAAAACACAGGATCTTCTTCAAAGAGGCATGAACAATGCCATGGTAAGAAGAAAAGTTATTTCGGACAATATTGCCAATGCAGACGTTCCTCATTTCAAAAGAAGTGATGTGTCCTTTGAAGCCAATCTCCAGAGGGCCCTTGATTCTGAGAAAGTGGAAGCCGAAAAAGCCGTTCCAACCAAAATAACTAACGAAAAGCATATGGATTTCTTCAAACCCCTGAACTATAAGGATGTAAAACCCAAAGTTCAGATCGATTATTTAACCACTATGAGAGCCGATGGTAACAATGTTGACATCGAGAAAGAAGTGGTTACCGCAGCAGAAAATCAAATGGCTTATAGCATGATGGCCGAAAGAGTCAATCAGAATTACAGACTTTTAAACATTGTAATGCGCCTCGCCTAAGGAGTTAAAGAGTGGGTTTATTTTCATCTATTAACGTTTCAGCAACCGGTCTTTCCGCACAAAGACTTCGGATGGATGTTATTTCCAATAATATATCCAATGCCACAACCACCCGCAATACGAATGGCGATGGTCCCTATCGTCGTCAAAGAGTTATCATGTCTCCTATTAACCTGAAAACACGCTGGAACAGTCCTGTTTTTCCTTTTGGTCTAAACCCTGGCGACGGAGAGGGTGTGAAAGTCATGAAAATTGAGAAAGACATGAGTCCTCTCAGGCTGGTTTATGACCCAAGTCATCCCGATGCCATTCAAATCGGACAGAAAAAAGGCTATGTCGAACTTCCCAATGTAAACATCGTTACCGAAATGACCGACATGATTTCAGCATCCCGTTCCTATGAAGCGAATATACAAATGATAAACGGTTCCAGGGCCATGTTCAATAAAGCTATGGAAATCGGAAGAGCCTGAGGAGTAAAGAATGAGTCCCATTTCAAACCAAAATCCCTTTCCTTTGTCCCCTAAAGGTGACAGCATTTCTGTTAATCAAACGAATTCCTTACATTACAAAGATACGAAACAGGCCGAATCTCCGGATAATATTTCGGAAAGCTTTGCAACTACTCTTTTTAAAGCTTTAGAAAAAGTGAACGATCAACAGGTAGAAGCTGATAAGCTAACTCAGCAATTAGTAACAAATCCTAACAGTGTGGATGCCCATGAAGTTATGATCGCTTCCGAAAAAGCCAGAATTGCCCTCACCTTTACTAAAACCCTGGCAGATGGCGTAGTCCGAGCCTATAGAGAACTTACCTCCCTCAGATAGTGAAACTGCGCTTTCTACTGAAAGCGCTTTAAAGAGTCATTTCTTCTCTGTTCTAAAATCCTTAGCTGTTCGTTGGTTCCATCTAAAACTTTTTTAAACTTCCCGTCTTTATCCTCTTCTCCTCCTTCTTCCTGCAATTCGATCAGGTATTTGACAATCTGAAGTCTATCCTGAAAAGTCTTAGCCTGGGAATCGTAGAATTGATTCACTTCTTCCCTGGAAGCGGTTGCATTATTAACTTTTGCTGTGATTTCTCTGAGCCTGGCTGCTTCCTGTGCTTTGGCTTCTTTTTGTTCCGGAGTCACTCTTCTGGGTATCAGTTCATTTCCGAGCATTTTTTTGGCCAGTTCTTCAAATTGCTTCATCGCAGATTCACTGTATGGCTGCCCGGTCTGTGGGTTAATAGGTATTTCCCCCTGTGCCATATAATGTTCTTCTTTGCCCTCATCTTCAAACTTCAGGTTTCCGGATTTATAGAAATCAGACTCAAAAACAGATTCACCGGAGTTTTTTACAATTCCGTTTTCATCCACTTCTCTTTTGCTGCCTCCGGAGTTTAAAAGAGAAACCAGGTCGGAGCCAGATTCTGTTTTTGACTTTTTCGAATCATTGGTTAGTTTTGTTTCACTGCTGAATAAAAAATAAAAAACCACGATAAAACTGAGAATAATCCCGGAATATATCATTTTTTTCTTACTGTTTTCTTGCATATATACCTCTTTTTTTAGACTTCCTTTCTATCTATCTGTTTTTAAACCAGTATACGGTTAAAATAGAAATTAAAATCTTTTGCAATTTCATAACTTTTCAATAGATTTACTGAAGCATTTTTTACCTTAAGTTCATCACTTGAGATTTCTTTCATCAGGATATAACTTTTAAATCTGAGAAGCTCAATAGCAGGATGTTCTTTAGAAAAGCCTTTCGGAGCCGTTTTTACCCTTTCTCCTTCAAGTTCTCCAAATTCCGTTTTGAGCTTTTTCTCCAGAAGAATTTTTTGGAGAATTTCCGGCTTTTCTGCAATAGCCGTTCGAATCTTCCATAACTCAGGTGCAGGTGGTTGATAAACTCCTGCAGCTATAAAAGATTTTTCCGGTTCGAGATGCAAGTAATAGCCGGCTGAACTTGTTTTTTTGCCTCCCCCTTTCATAAAAGCTCCAAAATTAGTTTTATACGGGGTTTTGTCTTTTGAAAATCTTGTATCCTTATAAATTCTAAAAATACAGTCCTTAGCTCTAACACCTTTCAATGTCGGATCAAAATTCTCAATTCCGGCGATTAACACCTCTGTAAATTCAGAAAAGTCCTGATAGGATTTCCGAAACTCTTCTTTATTTTCCTCAAACCAGGTTTTATGATTATTCTTCTTAAGCTCAGTTAAAAAATTTAAAATTCTATCTGTTTGCATACAGACTTTAGTTCCATAAATACTCTATTGTCTTGCAAGAAAAAACTCCGGTACTGAAAGGATTTTTTCATAGTCAGTTTAAAAAGGGAAAAAAATTCTTGATAATTTTATTTTAGTAAATAAATTATTTATCTTATTAATCGATGATAGCCGGAATAATGCAGATGAGTCGAAGAGAAAAAAGAAAAGAGCCTGAAAAGCAGGAGTACTTCGCGGTTAAATTCTACGGTCCCAACACTGAAGATATTCCGGAAGATTATCCCTGGAAAGTCTATAAGTTAAAAGATGGAGCCTTACCCTACGAGGGTTATGAAGAAATTGATAGGGATGAGCTAATACAGTTAATGACCCTTCATTCTTCTTTTCGAGAACGGCTAATACAAAAAAAGAAGTTAATTGATACCAAGAAAAAGAAATTAATGGATCTAAAAAGTTTTGTAAATCAGCTCGGGGAAACAGTAGGTCTGGACTCCTATCCGGAAAGCATCCAAAAATCCTTTACCGCCAAGGTAATTGAGGCTGAAGAATACCTCAGCTTAAAGCGGGATAAAACCGATTGTTATATCCTTTTCGAGGAAGCAAAAGAAGCCTATAATGTAGTTAATCCCAGTGATCTACAGATGGTACAACTCTGTGAAAAAGTGATTTCCAAATCCAATGGAGATACTACCCGTGCCGGTTTTAAAAAATTGATCGGTAGAATCTCGGGTCGATATTCCAGGCTGGTAAATCGAATCGAAGAAATGGAAGATATTGACGAAGTAAAACGTTTCCCTATTAAATCCAGTTTCAAGGATATTATCGAAATGATTGAAGAAGACGGAGGAAAAACTTCTCTATAAATTGGACAATCCTACAAAAAAATCGGAAGTATTTCTTTTTTGGCGGCTGAGCCATCCCTGACTTGCTTTCTATCCATTTTTATTAAATGCCGATTATTGCTTGCATTTCCAAAAGAAACTTTAGATTCTGCAAATAGCTTCCCTTACATGAAAATAGAAACAATATATAAGCATTTTCTCTTAAGTCCGGTGAGTCATCTCCCGCTTGTTGATGAAGATGGCAAGTTTATAGGCCTTATTTCAAAAGAAAAAGTCATGATGGACATGGCGGATCTATCTCTACAGGGTCTGGAGTTTGAAAAAGTTCCGGAGCATTTTATAGATTTCAGTTTCAATGAAAGTCTTATTTACTACTTCCAAAATAACAGAACTATCCCGGTTTTAAATGTTTTCTCGGAAAAGGTAGGCTCCTGGGAAAAACCCCGTTTTTTAGCAGAAATATCATCCCTGAGTAAGGAACTTCCGGAAGAAGTAGAAGAAAAAGAACCGGAAGAAGAGACAAAACCGGAAGAAAAGGTAATTCCGGATTCCCGACAAACGATTTATAAATATATAGAGATTATCCTCGAAAATTTTCCGGATCCCCTCTTTTCCACCGATAAAGAGGGCAAAACAACCTTCTTTAATGAAAATTTTGAAAAAAAAATCTTATCTATCTCCTTTTTCAAAGATTCTATTTCCATGGCAGAAAGATATTTTAAAGAACTGAACCGGGATATGATTTCTCACTTTCTAAAAGAAAGAGATGCCGACGAGAAAATTGGCATGCAGCTTCCTCCTATCCAGGCAATGGTAAAAAATCTTGGAAAAATCGTACGGATTATTACTTTAAAATCTGAAAAAAAAGTAATAGGCTTTCTGTATCATTTCATCGAACCCCAAAACCAGTTTATTCGTTCGGGAAACTATACCTCCATACCTTCTGCCGAGCAGGCCTTTGCGATGAAGACACCTTTAGAGAAAATTCTTCAGGAAATAGAATGCAGCTACATCTATAATACCTTAAAACAAAATAAAATGAATATTTCCCATACAGCTTCCCAGCTCGGAATTCCTCGTTCTACCTTACAAAATAAAATCAAGCAACTGGAAATCCTCGAAAAATATGATATTAAAATGGAAGAACCCATCCCCAGAAAGCGCTCCAACAGGAGGGAGGAAGATTTTGAGGATTTTTTTGAAAAAAATATTGACAACGACGAATATATATTAGATGAAGAATTTAATAGCCTGCCTTACTCTTTTTATGATAAGGAGGACGGTGAGCCACAAGTTGAAGATTTCCTGGAGAAACCTTCCAATTCTGATGAATTTCAAAATCCTGAACCGGTAAGAAATATTAATAAAACAGGAAACCAGAAGTCACAAGCTGGAAAAGGCCAATCCATGGGTTCCAAAGCAAAAAAGAATAAGAAAAAATGAAGTGATAGAGTGTTTACTCTTAAAATTAATCTCGCTTCTTAAAACCCAAATCTAATAGAATAAATCAAAATAAAGCAGTAATAATATGGCAACATATAGAAGAAAAGAGGATACTTCTGCTCAGGAAGCAAATCCAGAATTAGATTCTTCACCTGAACAAGAAAACTCAGGTGGTAGTTCAAACTATAGTAATAACGGCCCCTCTAATAATAACGGAAGAACCGGAAACCGGAAACGGAAAAAAAATTATGATGGACCGACCCCGCCTCCGATCGATTTGACGGTTCTTAAACGAAAATCCATAGCAGAACTTTCAGAGTTAGCTACTTCTTTAAACGTAGAAAATGTCAACGGCTTAAAGAAACAGAATCTCATTTTTGCAATTTTACAAAATCAGACTGAGAGGGATGGACAGGTACATGCTTCCGGTGTAATGGAAAAACTACCGGATGGGTACGGTTTTTTACGTTCCCCCGATTACAATTACGTTCCGGGACCCGATGATATTTATGTTTCTCCCTCCCAAATCAAGCTTTTTGGCCTGAGAACCGGGGATACAGTAGAAGGGCAGATTCGTCCTCCGAAAGATTCGGAAAGATTTTTTGCAATGCTAAGGGTTGAGTCGGTAAATGGTTTCGGACCTGAAGTAGCTAATAAACGTTCTTTATTTGATAACCTTACTCCACTCTATCCCAATGAGAAATTAGCTTTGGAATATCATCCGACTCATATTGATACCCGGATTCTGGATCTGATGACTCCAATTGGAAAAGGTCAGAGAGGTCTTATTGTTGCCCCTCCAAGAACCGGAAAAACAGTTTTAATGCAGAGTATAGCCAATGCTATCACCTGTAATCACCCGGAAATCTATCTGATCGTGCTTTTAATCGATGAACGACCGGAAGAAGTAACGGATATGGCAAGAAACGTAAAAGGGGAAGTGGTAAGTTCAACATTTGATGAACCTGCCCAGAGACACGTACAGGTAGCCGAAATGGTTCTGGAAAAGGCCAAACGTCTTGTGGAACACGGAAGAGACGTAGTGATACTTTTAGACTCTATAACAAGGCTTGCAAGAGCTTATAACCAGGTGATTCCTACTTCCGGTAAAATTCTTTCAGGTGGAGTTGACTCCAACGCTCTGCATAAACCCAAGCGTTTCTTTGGAGCTGCCAGAAATATCGAAGAAGGTGGTTCTCTTACCATCCTGGCTACTGCCCTTATTGATACCGGTTCCAAAATGGATGAGGTTATTTTTGAAGAATTTAAGGGAACGGGTAATATGGAAGTTCACCTTGATAGAAAACTATCAGATAAGCGGATCTTTCCATCCATTGATATTAATAAGTCAGGAACTCGTAAGGAAGAACTTCTTTTGCCTACAGATGTTATTCAAAAAGTATTTGTGCTTAGAAAAGTACTTGCCCCAATGAGTATCACGGAAAGCATGGAACTTCTACTCGATAAAATCAGGGCAACAAAAACTAACGAAGCATTCCTGGCGAGCATGAATTCTAATTGAGGTGAACAATAAATGAAACAGGGAATACATCCAGATTATAAACTAGCAAAAATAAAATGCTCCTGCGGTGCTGTTTTCGAAACAAGATCTACCAGAGGAGACCATAACATTGAAATTTGCTCCAACTGCCACCCTTTCTTTACCGGCAAGGCAAAAGTTGTAGATACAGCAGGAAGGGTTGAGAAGTTCAAACGTAAGTATAAAATGAAATAATAATTGTTTTGTTTATGCTTGCAGAATAAGAACCGACAGAGCTTCAGAGCGACTGTCGGTTTTTTTTTAAAATCATTCTAAAAAATTTTATACTATCCACAATAGCTTTCATGATAATAGGTCTAAAAACAGATGGACTTCGAAAAATATAAAGAAATAAATGATAAACGACTAAACTATAGGGAAATGGAAGACGCTACCGTAGTTTCCAATTACAGGAATACAGGCTGTGGAGATGGTTATCGAATTTATCTAAAAATTGATAAAGAAACAGGCCTTATAACAGATGCCAGTTACACAACTACCGGTTGCGGTTTTGGAATCACAGCCCTGGCCATGACAACAGAAATTGCCCGAAATAAGACAATCGAAGAAGCTAAAAGGCTAACCGAGGCCGATGTAGAGAAACTTTTCGAATTTCCTGAAAGGCGAAAGAACTACCCTCAGTCAGCGATAGCAGCATTAAAGAAAGCGATTGAAGACTATGAAAATCAAACAGGACTCCCACCGGAAAAAAGGGTGACAAGAAAAAAAGCCCTCGAAATCCTTAAAGAAAAAGGTAGTTTAGCCGGAGAAGAATTAGCGAGTATAATCCTAGAAAAAGAAAACATGGATAAGGTTGATTTTTCCAATGCAAATCTGCATAATGCTTTTTTACAGAATGCCAGTTTTGTTGGAGCGAATTTCTCCGGAGCGAATCTCAGGGGTGCTTTTTTAAATGATGCCGATCTCCAGAATGCAAATTTTAGGGGAGCGGATCTCAGATGGGCCAAATTAAGTGGTGCAAAGATTGATGGAGCCGATTTTTCCGGAGCCATTTATGATATAGGCACAAGACTTGACAGTAAACAGGTTCATATATATAAGGAGATGGTAAAAGCAGGAAAAGAATTGTACATGAAAAAGGAGTAGTTTTGAAAACGGGAGAACAGGTAAGACTTGTAAAAAAAACCTTCATGCAGGCGGGAGTATTTATACTTACAAATTCTATCGTTGAAATAGCAGAAGTACATGAGGGTATCTATGATGTCATTTACTATGATAAAGAAGGTCATTCACATCTTGTAAAAAACCTACGAGAAAGTGATCTCCAGCCGATATAGATTTCAAATGCTATTTATTCCTGAAAAAAAAGAATCTCATTTAATCCTAAAAATTCAAAAGGATATCATGATGGATAATTCTAAAAATTTCCTGGTCGAATTTGAAAGAATTTTAAATAATAATCCGGGAATAAAAGTTCTAAGTTTTGATTTCGGAAATGTACAATTTATGGATTCATCCGGAATTGGATCTCTCATCCGGGCGGCTTCCATCGCCAAGTCTAACTGCCACGAGATTGTGGTTTTCAATCTAAACAAATCCCTTTATTCTGTTTTTAAATTATCGGGAATTCATAATATGATGTCTTTACTTACCAAAAGTGAATTTAATGATAAATATCCTAATATAAGTGATGCCTAATGATGAAATTTATTTCTAACCTACTCATTTTTTTATTGTTCCTTTTTTTTATAAATTGTCAGCCCGGGTTTCATAACAGGGAACGAATTTATCGTGATCAAAATGTAGCTATCTACACTCTTACTATCGAAGATATTGAACATAATAGTTTTTTACCTTCTGCATTTCAGCATCCTATAAAATTAGAACATACGAAACTGGAAAATTTGCTTAAAAAAATAAGAATTTTAAGTCGCTCCAGTATTATAGATATACAAAATAATTTATTCCATCCCAGAAATTTAAAATTTATTGGAGAAAAAATTTCAATCAGTCTTGGCAATTTAAAACCGGACGAAGTTCTCCTTGTTGTAAGTCAGTACGATGACATTCATTCTGTCCTCTCGAATCCAACACGAAATACTTTTTTTATCTGGAAAGATAAAGATGGTTATAATTTTGTTTTTGGTGATGTAAAGCATGAAATAGATAGAGACCTTGTGGAAGATGCAAGAGAATGGACCCGAATCGATCCCATTTCTTTGACTACCATGAACCATAAAGATTTAATTCTTAAAGAGGAGTTTTTTGAGTTCAAAAAAATTAACGGGTATAAAAATAGAAGATGGATTATTGTGAAAGAATCCTATGTAAATGAATTACCCGGAGATGATGAAAGTGATGAAGGTTTAATCGAGCAAAAAAGTGATTCGGAAACAACAGGAATTACTTCCGAAAAAAAGGACTCTCCTGCGAAAGAAAAACAACCGGACTCGAAAACTGAAGAAAAACCGAGTTCAGATCAGGAAGAATAATACGATTATTTTATAAATAATTTTAATGGAGTTTTTTGAAAAACTGAGTTACTCTTATACAGAACTCGGTATTTCCCTCTCAATCCTTTTAATCATTCATGAGCTTATCAACTACTCCCAAAAAAGAGAAGTTGGAGTACATTTCTATATTGCAATATTCGCCCTTATTGTACAAATAAGAATTTATTCAAGTTTACTTTTTGAATCAAGTATCCTGTCTCTATTTTCCGGTTTCAGCCTCTTTATGATAGTAGGAGTCGGACCGATGCAATACCTCTTAAGTCTAAAAATGTTCGGACTTTACAAAAATAAAGACCTGCTAATCCACTCTCAAATTATAATACTCTACTTTATTTTTGAATTGTTCTTATTCGTATTCATCGGGACCGAGTTTTACACATCCGAAAATTATCTTACTTATCGTATTATGATTATAATTGTAAATTGTATCATTTACTCCAATTATTACATCCGAAATCGCCAACTTCACAGAGAACTTAAAGAAAAGTATGAAATTAATTATAGCAATATTGTTTATTTATTCAATTTAAACTTTCCGATTTCTTTCCTTTTGGGTAATCTCTGTTTATTTAGAAATTCAAAGCTTTCGCTTCTTGTATTAAGTTTCTATTTAACATCCGGAGGATTGTCAGTCATTCTATATCTTTTACGGTACCCGGATTTTTTTAATGCACTTTCTTACGAGGTTTTACAGAAGAAATATGAAAAAACAAAACTACCTGATGAAAACCTGCAGGAGATTAAAAAGCTTTTAGAAGAACTGATGCAGAATAAGAAACTTTATAAGGATGAGGATTTACGAATAGATGATATTGCTAATAAACTCATGATAAATAGAAATCAGCTTTCCCGTGTTTTGAATGAGCATTATAATAAAAACTTTTTTCAATTTCTAAATCACTATCGTATACAGGAAGCCAAACACTTATTGGTATATTCACCTCAAATGTCTATTTTGGATATTGTTTTCGAGGTAGGCTTTAAGAGTAAATCTTCCTTTTATAAGAATTTTCAAGAAGCCACCGGAAAATCCCCAAAAGCCTATAGAGAAAATCCGATGGGTAAGGAAATGTAAAAAAGTCTAGGATATTTTCGCTCTCTTTCTCATAACCGGATCCAGTATTTTTTTACGCAAGCGTAAGGATTTAGGAGTAACTTCTAAAAGCTCATCTGAATCCAAAAACTCAATTGCCTGCTCCAGGGAAAGACGACGGGGGGGAATTAAACGAATAGCTTCATCGGCACCGGAAGAACGGACGTTTGTAAGTTTTTTCTCACGAACAGGGTTCACTTCCATATCATTTTCTCTTGAATTTTCTCCAATGATCATTCCCGGATAAACCGCCTGAACCGGATCAATGAATAAAGTCCCTCTTTCCTGGATTTTCCAGAGAGCATAGGCTGTTGAATCACCTGAGTCCATAGAAATAAGAGCCCCGTTTTTTCTACCCGGAACTTCTCCCCGATATGGCCCGTACTCATGAAAGCGACTTGTCATTACTCCTTCGCCCCTGGTTTCGGTGATAAAGAATCCTCTAAAGCCAATCAAACCTCTGGTGGGAATATAATATTCTACACGGGTCATTCCGGAAGGATTCGCGTGCATGGCATGAAGATCGCCTTTCCGGCGATTTAACTCGGCAATTATAGAACCGGTAAATTGATCGGGCATGTCCATTACAAGGACTTCAATGGGTTCCAATTTTTCTCCATTAGGCCCCTGCCTAACAATTACCTCAGGACGGGAAACCTGTAATTCATAACCTTCCCGACGCATAGTTTCAATTAATATGGAAAGATGAAGCTCTCCTCTTCCCATGACCTTAAAGCGGTCTTTATCTTCGGTCTCGGTCATTCTCATGGCCACATTGGTCTGAAGTTCTCGCTCCAGTCTTTCTTTCAGATTTCTTGTGGTTACGAATTTACCTTCTTTGCCGGCAAAGGGAGAATTATTCACCAGGAAGAACATAGACACAGTTGGTTCATCTACACTGATAGCTGGTAAAGGAAGAGGTTTACCCAGGTCACAGACCGTATCTCCGATAAATAGCTCAGGAATACCGGCGATAGCCACAATATCACCCGCTTCGGCTGATTCCACTTCCTCTCGCTTTAAACCTTCGAAATTATACAATCTAGAGATTCTATGGTTAGAAACCTGGCCTTTGGTTTTGACCAGAGTCACATCTTTACTTCGGGTTAATTTCCCCTGGTAAATTTTACCTACAGCAATTCGACCCACATAATCGTTATAGTCGAGAGTAGTGACCTGAAATTGTAGAGGACCATCCACATTTCCTTTTGAAACAGGTACATGTTGAAGTATCAGGTCAAGAAGGGGTTGCATATTCTGTCCGGGAGCATCTTCTGCATGCTTTACAGCCCAACCTAATTTGGCAGAAGTAAAGATAATCGGAAAATCCATCTGCTCATCATTCGCTTCGAGATCATGAAAGAGATCGAAAACCTTATTTACTACCTCATTCGGATGACTACCTTCCCTGTCGACTTTATTCACAACGAGGATGGGTCTGTGGCCTAATTGAAGAGATTTATCCAGTACAAAACGTGTCTGGGGCATAGGACCATCAAAAGCATCAACCAGTAATAAACAGGAGTCAGCCATCTTCAAAACCCGCTCTACTTCGCCTCCAAAGTCAGCGTGCCCGGGAGTATCGATAATGTTTACTTTCGTATTCTTATGATAAACAGCAGTATTCTTAGCGACTATGGTGATTCCCCTTTCTTGTTCGAGGTCATTCGAATCCATAATCCGTTCTTTGGACTCCTTGCTGGTAACTGCACCGGTCTCTTTCAGGATACAATCTAACAGGGTAGTCTTTCCGTGGTCAACGTGAGCGATAATACAAATGTTGCGTATTTCCATTCTAATAAAAATCCAATATGACCAGTAATTTTTAAACAAGTTTCTTGTCTATTTATTCATTGACTTTAAAGGGTAAAAAAAAAATGCTGTATTCTACTCTAATAGCAGGGAAAGACATGTACGCAATAATCAAGGTAGGAAATCAACAGTTTAGAGTTGAACAGGATTTAGAATTTGTAAGCCAGAGAACCGGTAGAGAAGTAGGTTCCGAGTTTGAAACTCCGGCTCTTCTTTTTGCTGAAGGTAATAAGATCAATGTTGGAACTCCTGAACTGAAAGATGTAAAAGTAAAACTTCAGGTTCTTGAGGATTTCAGAGGAACCAAGATAAAAGGTTTCAAATACAAAAAAAGAAAAAATTATCATAAATCCTGGGGACATAGACAGGAACTTCAAAAACTTAAAGTAGTTTCTATCTCTAATTGATTGAGATCCAGGTAGAATTTAGAGACCTAAATTATAGCAGTTTTCAAGTAAGTGGCCATGCCCCCGGGCAAAAAGGAAATAATGTCCTCTGTTCGGCGGTCTCTGCCTTAAGCCAGTCTCTCTTCTTTTTTCTTGAGTTAAAGGGAAGGGTAAAAGAAAAGAAGATACAGGAAGGTTTTTTGTATTTCTCTGTTTTTGTAGAGGAAGTCGAACTGGTGAAAAACGCATTTGAACAGGCTCTTTGCGGTCTTCAAAACCTGGAGAAACAATTTCCCGAAGAGATACAGATATATATTAAAAGTTATAATACAAATTAAAGGAGAAAAAAATGGCTCACAAGAAAGGTGGCGGTTCATCTAAAAACGGTAGAGATTCAGAGTCGAAGCGACTCGGGTTAAAAAGATCCGGTGGACAAACGGTTAAAGCCGGCAATATCCTCGTTCGTCAAAGAGGAACTAAGTTCAAAGCCGGAAATAATGTAGGTATGGGAAAGGATCACACTCTTTTTGCCCTTGTTGATGGAGTTATGACTTTCGAATTCATCAATAAAATAAAAAAGAAAATTTCTGTTTATCCTCAGACAAAAGAATCTTAAACCTTTATAAATCTTCTTCAGGAGGGCGCGACACCGCCCTCTCCATTATTAAACATCTTCTTTTAACGAAAAATCTTTTTCCAGTTCCCTTTCCAGTTCATCTTCCATAACTTTTTTTAAAGTTTGATGAAGAAATGGTGGAATGGATAATTCCTGTATATCTTCTGAATCGTCTATGGTAAGCTCGTCTTCCAGGTCTTTATAGCTGTCGATGTTGTAAACCTGAGTTATTTTTTGAAATATATTACGAATATCACTTGATTCGATTTTCATCTGCCTTCGTCCTTTTTGAAGCATCTCTCATTTCTTTATATATAGACTGCTTTAGTTTTTAATTTACGAAATTTCTTTTTAGAAATGCAAAAGTACTTTCTTTTTTTTTAAATAAAAATAGAATTAAATCATGATTAGTAAAAAACTTATTTCCATATTCCATTTAGCTATTCTATTTCTATTTATTACTACATCCACGTTTGCCGGGACCCAGAATGAAAACAAGGTTTCAGGTTTTTTTGAGAAAATTAAATCTGATCCAAATTCCCTTCGGCTTTTCTTTGCTAAAATGCCCAAAGGAGGTGATTTGCACCATCACCTCAGTGGTTCCGTTTATGCGGAGACTTATCTGGATCTGGCTTATCGCAAAAACCTATACGTGGATATAGATGAATTTATCCTGCAAAAGAGTATCGCTGAAGACGAGCTGGGCAAAAAAAGAACCCTTCTGGTTAAGGATGCTCTTAAGCTTTTTGGAATGCGGGATAAACTAATTGATTCCTGGTCCATTCGAAACTTTCATCCGGGTAAAGATTCTTCTCATAAGCATTTTTTCAGTACTTTTTTTCGCTTTTCAGCCGGTTACATGGGGAATGAAGCTGAAATTCTTGCTATTTTAGATAACAGGGCCACCCAGGAAAATGTTCAGTATCTGGAAACCATGATTAACCTGCCGAGAGAGCAGTCCGAAACGGAACGTATTTCAGAATCCTTCAAATGGGAAAACCCGGAAGAACCCCAGGCTGATTTTGAAAAACTCTATAAACTTTTTCATTCATCCGGTTTAAGTTCTATTGTCAGCAAGGCAAATGAAAGAGTTGAACGTTTTGATAAGAATCGTATAAAAGTTTGCCAGAAGCGTAATTTTAAGTGTAATACCCTGATTCGTTATAAGACTTTCGGCCTGCGTTTTTTAGATAAAACCAAAGTTTTTGCTCAATTAGTTCTGGCGTATGAAATTGCAAAAACCAACCCTCTGGTAGTAGGAGTGAATTTTGTGGCTCCGGAAGACAATTATCATGCCTTAAGAGATTATGAACTACACATGCAGATGTTTCAATTTCTAAATAAGAAGTATCCGGAAATAAACCTTTCTCTTCATGCCGGAGAATTAAATCTTGAGCTGGTAAAACCGGAGGAATTACTCTGTCATATTGAAAAAGCTGTTAAAATGGCCGGGGCAAAAAGAATCGGCCACGGAGTTTCAATTATTTACGAACCAAATTACCAGAAAACAATTGAATACATGAGTGATAAGAAAGTAGCCGTCGAGGTTCCCCTGACTTCGAATGAATTTATTCTGGGAGTAAAAGGTAGAGCTCACCCTTTCATGATCTACTATCAGAATGATGTGCCTATTGTACTTTCCACTGACGATGCCGGTGTATTCAGAACTGATTTGACCCAGCAATTTGTAATTGCCGCTCACCGATACAGGAGAGTGAACTATGAAGGTATTAAGAAATTCGTATATAATAGTATAGAGTATAGTTTTCTGGATAAGCAGGATAAAAAGAACCTGAGAGATCTACTGGATAAAAAATTCAGGGAATTTGAAGCGAATACGGTGACAGAAAATAAACTATAAAAACCTGAGACCCGCCTTCCTCCTTTTTGCACCCACGACCTAAGTCGTGGGCCTATAAGCTAACCTGGAAGTTCCAAGCTTCCTGAATACAAATGTAAATCAACGATATCCTTCTTTCCCTCCCCTACCTGCTTCCAGGATTGTATTAGCTTTTTGCAATTTTCAATTTGAATACTGTAATATTCGATGAGTTCCGATTTGGTTTTATGTAATTTCCATTGTTCCTTTAAATGTTTCAGCTTACCATTCAAATAACTTAAATTAAACTTTATCCATTTAAAGAAATCAGACTTGCGGTTCCTCTTCATTTCCTGAAGTCCTTCCAGGTAAGACTCAAGCATTTCCTGAATTTTCACATTATGTCTCTTTAAACGACCGCTGGAATATACAAAATGTTCCGGCTTTAAGCTCTTTTTTTCTTCTTGATTTTTTTGAATTGTATCCTTTATATCACGTAAAATGATTTGAAGGGTCTTATCAATTTGGTACATAACAACAAACCTCCGGAGAGTAATTTTATGAGATTTTTTTTCTATGTATTTCTATTACTAAAAATCACTATGATTCTAAATCCTGTCAAGATTTTTGCCTACGATTTCTCTGAAAAAGAAATAAAAGTGAAGAATTCAGATATACTTATTTCCTGGATAGTAGACAAAAATAGCTTTCCCGAATACTGGCAAAACCGGGAAATTAATCCGCAGGCAGAAAGTCTGAAAAAAAAGTATTTTAAAAATACCCTGTCGGTAATTGAAAAAGCTATTTCTAAATATCCGGCTTCGTTTCTTAATAAAAATTTGAAAAAAGTATATGTATTTCATAGTTTAAAATTCTACGGCATAAGTTATGGAGGAAGTAATAGCCGAGCCAGAGTGTATCTCACCAGTGCCGGAAGAAGTAGTGGCTATACCGATGAGTATATAGAAATGAGCTTTCATCACGAACTTTCCAGCATCTTACTTCGTAATCACAAAACTCAATTCTCAGAAGATAAATGGAAAGCCTGCAACGAACCTTCTTTCCAATACGGAAAAGGTGGAGTAAATGCCATTAAAGAAAATAAAGCTTCCCTATCCGGTGCCGAGAAATACTATCAAAAAGGTTTTTTGAATCAATACGGGAAGTCTGCCCTCGAAGAAGACTTTAATACCTACGCAGGTGAATATTTTGTAAATCAGGATTCTTTAGAAGAATTAGCAAAGTCTTATCCTACAATTCAATGCAAATTAAGCATTTTAAAAAATTTTTATAAGGATATTATTAAATAACTTTATTCTAAATTACTTTTGTATCTCTGTCTGAATTTTTCTAACTTGGGCTGAATGACATAAGCACAATAGCCCTGTCCGGGGTGTGTATTATAATAATCCTGGTGATACCCTTCTGCTTCATAAAAAGTCTCAAAGGATTTTATTTCCGTAACAAGAGGCCTGGAAAATTCACCGGATTTATCTAACTGTTCTTTTACACTTCTTGCTTTTACATTTTGTTCTTCTGTAAGAGTGATGATAATAGAACGATACTGAGTCCCCACATCATTCCCCTGGCGATTCAAAGAACAGGGATCGTGGACATGAAAAAATATATCCAGAAGCTTTTCGTAAGAAATAAGATTTGGTTCAAAATGAATTTCACAAACTTCTACATGTCCCGTTGTCCCGGTACAAACTTCTTCGTAGGAAGGATTTTTAAGCTGTCCGCCACTATAACCCGAAATTACTTTTTTTACTCCCTTGAGTTCTAAAAAGATTGCTTCAATACACCAAAAGCAACCTCCTCCTAAAATAGCTTTTTCCAGTTTCTACCTCCGATTATTTCTTAGACCTGAATAAGTTCTATAAAGAAAATTTTTTTAGCTTTTCGCGGATTTTAAGTCCCGCCTATTTTTTTAAAGCTTCTATCGGCATTTAACATATAGGTTCCAAGATAAATGTGAGGAGGTTTTCCCCATTCTTCTTTTGAAAGTAAGGAAAAGTATTTATCTCCATTGTCTTTTACATACAGGTGAATGGCCTGACCCACTTTCTTTTCAAAATTGCATTTTACTCGATGAAGTTCTAAGTCCAATTCTGCCTGTTCTAAGATTTGCTTAGCTTCGTCCTGTAGATTTCGAATTTGTTTTGCTATTAATTCCAGTCTTGAATTTACACTGGTCTGAATCACCATATCTGCACTCTCAATTTCTCTGGCTCTGTCTACAAGCCGTATAGGTGGATCGAGGGTGCGAGTAGGATAAGGAAGGCTGTGCTTGTTTTCTACTACGGGTTCTTTTTTGTTGTGGCGATTTGTATTTTCGTTTTCCTTCATAATTTCAAAAAATAATCTTTTCGCTCTGGCTTCAAGTAAAAGACTTTTTCAATTCTTTTTTAGATTGAGAAAATTATTGGAGTTTACAAATCAAGTTTATACAATTTACTTGAAGACCAGTATTTTTTTAAGAAAAGGAAGATAAATTATGGAATTGCAGGGTAATAAGAAACTGGCATACAAACTTTCTTTTTTAATTATTTTCATAACCTTAGGCTCCAATATATTTGTTGTCTCGTTTTTAAATTCATTCTATGTACCTATATTAAATGATCCTTTTTACAATGCAGTTAAGGAACACATGAAACAGGATACCCGGCACTTATACTTTTCAGGTTTATTATCGATTCTCAGTTTTAGTGTTCCCAGTTTACTGGTTACACTTTATTCGATTCCTGTAATAAAAGGAATCAAACAGCCGAATGAAAGACTTCTTTTTGAAAAAGCGAAAACTCGAACTGCCAATATCCCTTTCATGCTGAGCTTATTAATCACTACAGGCTGGGGAATCGGTTTTATTCAAGCTTTTCTGGATCACTATATTTCAGGAATACAATTTACTTCCTGGCTTGTTCTTCGATACGTTCTCTTTGTTGGTATTTTTACAAGCCTTTGTTTCTCGATTAGTTATTATCAACTTGATTTTATCAGTCGAAAATATCTTTTTCCGTTCTATTTTCCTGATAATAAAATAAGCGGACAGAAAGGTGTTATTCATCTTTCCATATATAGTAAATTTATAATACTTGTATCTTCCGTTTGCCTTCTTCCTATTTTTATGTTTTTTAATATTTTAGTCAGCAAGGTATCAGAATCTATACTTTCCGAAATCATAGGTTCTATCAGCATTATTATTCTCTTTATCTGCGTTTTAGCCTATTCCATAGGTTTTTTGGTTGCCTATTCTTTTAAAACTCCGCTTACTATAATGAAAGAAGCTGCTTTTCGGATTAAACAGGGAGATTTTGAAGTGCAAATCCCGGTTCGTTCCGTGGATGAAACGGGTATATTAGCTGAATCTATGAATGAAATGGTAGAAGGTTTAAAAGAAAAAGAATATATAAAAGATGTATTTGGAAAAGCTGTAGATTATCGGGTTCGGGATTATCTTTTAAAAGGTAATTTAAACCTCGGAGGACAGATAAGAGAAGCAGCCATCTTATTTACGGATATTCGAGGTTTTACCTCCTTCTCAGAGAAAAGGCAGCCCGAAGAAGTCGTTATGCTTTTAAATCGTTTTTTTGAAAAAATGGATGTCTGTATTACTAAAAATAATGGCATGATAAACAAATTCATAGGAGATGCTATTCTTGCAATATTCAATATTCCTATGGAAATAAATAATTATACCGATGCAGCCTTTACTACAGCAAAAGACATGTTAAAAGAATTGGAGTTTCTGAATACTCAGTTAGAAATAGAAGGTTTGGAATCTATCCAAATCGGTATTGGCATTCACACCGGTGAAGTCTTAGCAGGTAATATAGGTTCCAAAAATAGGATGGAGTATACGGTAATAGGTGATGCCGTAAATTTGGCTTCTCGCCTGGAGGGTATGTCAAAAACATTAGAATCACCTCTCATTATTTCAGAAACTGCTTACGGACAATTACTAAAAAAAGATGGGCTAAAGCATCTGGGTGAAATTACAGTAAAAGGTAGAAAAGAAAGTTTAAATGTATACGGGATATAAAAAGTATCTCTTCAATATTTAAATTTTCTGCTTGATGTTTTTCTCCATAAACCAGATAGAGATTGTACGGGGTTAAATGAAGTAATGGACTATACAAAGATAGGTTTATACAATCTCAAAGAAGTTTCGGGAAAAGAAGTTGAATTAGAAGGCTGGCTACAGGGTAAAAGAGGAAGTAATCATGTACAATTTCTTCAGGTCAGGAATTCAGGGAAAATCATCCAGGTAGTAGTCGAAAAGGAATCCGGAGAGGACTTGTTTGTAAAGTGTAAAAACTTAAAACAGGAAACATCGATTCGTATCCGGGGTAAATTACAGGAATCAGCTAAATCTCCAATCGGTTTTGAGATTTTATTATCTGAGCTTGAAATCATCGGAGAATCAGATAATTATCCCATAACCCCCAAAGAACACGGGGTTGATTTTTTACATACCAACCGTCACCTCTGGCTTCGTTCTAAACGACAACTTGCCATCCTTCAAGTTCGAAATGAACTTTCTTTTGCCATTCGAAAATTTTTTTATGACAATCATTTTGTTCTAATCGATACACCTATCTTAACCGGTTCTATAGGGGAAAGCGCCGGCACTCTTTTTGAGACAAAATACTTTGATTTAGGAAATGCCTATCTTGCTCAGACGGGACAATTATATTTGGAAACTGCAATATTCGCACACAATAATGTATACTGCTTCGGTCCAACTTTTCGAGCAGAAAAAAGTAAAACCAGAAGACATCTCACCGAATTCTGGATGTTAGAAGCAGAAATGGCTTTTACCGGTAACGAAGAAAGTATTGCATTTCAGGACCAATTTGTTCGTACTGTTATTCGTGATACCCTTGAACGTTCAGGACACAATTTACAGGTATTGGAAACTAATATTGATAAACTATTAAGTTATATAGAAAAACCTTTTAAACAAATTTCATACCGTGAAGCCATTGAACTCCTTCAGTCCAAAGGAGAACAAATTTCGTTTGGTGAAGATATAAATGCCGAACGAGAAGCGATTATAACCTCACACTATCAAACAGCTGTTTTTATTAAAAATTATCCGAGAAGCATTAAAGCTTTTTACATGAAACAAAACCCGGATGACTCGGAAACCGTTTTATGTGCAGATTTAATCGCTCCGGACGGAGTAGGTGAAATTATAGGCGGCTCTGAACGGGAAGAAAGTTATGATAAAATTATAGAAAAATTAAAGGATGAAAAATTACCTATAGATTCTTATGACTGGTATTTGGATCTAAGAAAATATGGCTCTGTCCCTCATGCAGGCTTCGGACTGGGACTGGAAAGACTTCTTGCCTGGATCTGCGGATTGCCGCACGTTCGTGAATGTATACCCTACCCAAGAATGATGGAGCGTTTAAATCCTTAGTTCTGGCTAAAAATGATATAAAACAGGCGAGCAAGCGTTTTCTCGCCTACAAAAAAACTTTTCAATCAAACTCTTTCTGTATGAGTAAAACTATAAAAAGCAATCAAAAACCCTGTTGACATTTTAAGAGCCGAAAGAATACTTTTACTGTCTGGCAAAGTGAGGAGATTGTAATGGATAAAAAAAACTTACTTCTTTCGGAAACAAAATTCCTTCCCGAAGAGGAGGAAATATACCTCAATTCTCCCCGACAAGATACTATCAACTTTATAAAAGCTCTCTGGCATGCTTTTACCAATTTATTAGCCAGGGTGCAATCTGTTGATGGAAAATACTATTATACTTATACACTTTTTGAATTATTTTCCGGACGGAATCTCCAAATTGTATCTCTTGTAAACAGGCGGGCCATGCTTAGAATGGCAAAGGGAAATACACCCGGCTATTTAAAACAAGTATTAGATACTGCTCAGAAAGCCTCTGTTGATGAAAAAGGGAATATTTCTGCTCATATTCTGCATACGGCCAGTCTTGCTTTATTAAATGATGATGATTCAACTATAATTGAATTTGTAGATCTGGAAAATAGAGAAGGTCTTCCCGCACACCTTTTACCTTTCATACGTCCTTTTATGAAAACAGCTACCGGACTTGCCATCACCACCGGTAAGCAGGTTCTCGGCATTCTTTGGGGAGTTTCCGCATTTCGCCTGAATCGCGAAGAAAGAAAAGAATTAACCGAAAGATTAAGTTCTGTCCATAAAGCTATTTCAACTATTCTCGAAGTAGAAAACAGTGCAGGCTCCGAACCCCGTGATATAGCCAGAACCATTGAAAACATTGATATTTATTCCCGATACGAAAAAGTATTTTCTATTGATATACCCTATTCCACCTGTCCACCAAGAACCGTTGTTGGATACTCGTATCGCTACGCCTGTAAGTTTCGTACGGATACAAATTTTGTAATACCCACGCGAAAAGGTTTCGCTGTTAGCCTCAAGCGCTATTTGCCGGAAAAGCCTGCGAATAAAAACACCATCCTTTTAATGATACCGGGTTTTTTCTGTAACCGGGGCTTAATGAGCATTCTTGCCCGTGAGATGGCTTTTCGATATCGTTACACTACATTTACTATGGATTTAAGAGGCCGCTCTAAATGCACTATGCCGGAGTCATCACGGGAGGACTGGAATGTCGATGACTATATAATGGAAGACTTTCCGATTACCCTGGACTGGCTTAAAACCCAGTATCCCAATGCTCGTTTTGTAATTATCGGACATAGCATGGGAGGGATGATTCCTCGATTCTATACAGGTTCCTATAAAAAAATATTAGAGCAACAACTTCCGGGACCTTTCCCGGATCCTTTTCAACTAATTAAAGGCGTTATTACCATTACCTCTCCAACCTATGTAAATGTGGAGTCAAGGCTACCGGGTTTTAATTTACTAAAAGGTTTAATTCGCACTCTGGGCAAAAACTTTGTAGCAGAAGCTATCATCAGAACCACCTCGGCTGCACTCTCTACGGCTGTACCTACTATCAGTTTAAATCAACTATTTCAATTTTTACATAGCCTTACCGGGGTGAAAGGTTTAACTTTTACACTCGGAAAAAAACTTCTAACCTTAAGAGACTTCGTAGGCTACAGGCAAATAACTTCTCCGGAATGGTATCTTACCCTCGAAGATATATTTTGTAAAGAATCCTTGATGAGTATAACTCAATTCTTAAAAGCCCAAATTGAAGGTGTGGGATTTTATTCTTTCGATAAAAAAATTAATTATACCGAAGACCAGATTAACTTCTCCTTACCTCTATTTACTATAGTAGGTGAAGAAGATACGATTGCACCTCCTGACACAGTAATAGCCGGGAACGACCTGGTTGTATCTGAAAATAGAAAAATACGAAGCTATCCTCAGGGACATTTAGGAATCATTATTCACCCACCTACTGTTCAGCAAATCGCTACTGATGCTTTAGATTGGATAAAAACCTTATAATTATTGTCAAACAGGAGTTTTTTACCGATATTATATAATATGAAACGAAAAAATCTGGTATTAGATGAAGAACTTTTAGAAAAAGCTTTACAACTATCTTCTCATAAAACTTATTCAGCAACAGTGAATGAAGCACTGGAAGAATTTATTCGAGTTCACTCTCTGGATGGAATTATAGAATTTCAGGGTAGTGGCATCTGGGAAGGAAACCTGTCTTCTATGAGAAAAGATTCCAAGAAAAAAATAGGGAAAGATAAAGGAAAGAAAAAGAAATAATGGTTATACTTGATACTTCTATCTGGATCGAATTTTTTCGTTTTGACACAAGGCTCGATCTTAAGACGATAGTCAACCTTGAAGATATCCACATCTGTCCTCCTATCTATATGGAAGTTTTACAGGGTATACGGGATGAAAAAGCTTTCCAAAAAGTGAAGACCTACTTCAAACAATTTAAAATGGTTGAGTCACCTTTGAGTGAGGAACTTATAGAGGAAGCAATCCACATTTTTAGACTATGTAAAAGAAGCGGTTTACCGGTAAGAAACTCTGTTGATTGTATCATTTCTGCCTGTGCCAAAAAACATAACCTGAGTATTTTACATATAGATAGAGATTATAAGTATATATCACAAATTTTTCCAATAAAAGAGAAGTCAATCAAGTAAAACCATGAGACTACAAAAACAAATCGATCTGCAAACCAGGATTTTTGAATTGGATTGGAATAGGCATATCACAAGCCGAACCTATGAAAATTTTAGTTTAGAGAGTCGATATAAAATTTTAGCAGACCTTGCTTATCCGGTGGAGAAATGTATTGAAGAAAACATACAATTAATTCCCTTATTCACCGAAGTTCGTTTTTTGGACCAGCAGTTTTCAGAAGTTACTTTAAAAGTAAATACAGATGCAGAGTTTTATTCCGGTGGTAAAATTTTCTGGAATCACGAAATAATCGGAAACAGCGATAAACTCTGCTGTACCTTAAAGCATAAGGACAAGCTCGTCAATAGTTCGGGGAATCCAATTTCTTTAGAAAAGTCTAATTTAGAAGATAATGAACAACAATTTGAAAACAAGATCCATCTTTTTTCCGGTACTTCTTCGCGTTTAGAACATACCTTCCATTTAAAGTTCAGTGATATGAATTTCTTCTGGACTTACCCTCCTTCAGCTATCTGGAAAGTTTTTGAAGAAGGACGTTTTTTATTTTTTAATGAAGTAATAGGCATATCGAATATTCAATCTCTCGGAACTACTACCTTTTTCATGGGAGGACAAATTCAGTATTTTAAAATACCTGAACCCGGTTCTCTGATTAAACTTTTTTCCTGGATTGAACTCGTCGATAAAATTCGATTCTATTTTCGTCAAGATGTTGAAGATACGGAAGGTAATCTCCTTTTATCTATGAGAGATGAACAATTATTTGTTTCCTTATCCCGATCCCGACCGGTTCGTGCTCCGGAAAAATTTCTTGAATTAATTGATACTTATATAGAAAACAAGTAAATATTAAAATCAGGGGCTATCTATGGCTCACAGAGAGTTTAAATTTTTGAAAAATATAGTTTCGAGAAAAAAAAGCTTGTACAATTCCTGATTGCAAATACATTTATCCAAAGAAGTAAGCGAACCACCGATGGCTCGCCTACTATAAGACATAATATAAAAAATCTTTTTCTAATTTTATTGCAAAAAATAGCTTAGATATTGACATTATTAGAAAGGGGTTTTATACTAAACTCGTATCCATGATAGAAAAAAAGTTTAACGAAAAAGTAGATATTATTTCCAAATATCTCATGATTCTCAATAAAACAGAAACCATCCGGAAAAGCGGACAGGTGGTGGAAGTTGTGGGAAACGTCATTTATTCAGAAGGACCACCGGATTCAAGGGTAGGTGAAATCATGGATGTAGAGAAATCCGAAGGTAGAGGCTATTTGCAGTGTCAGGTAGTAGGCTTCAAGGCCCATCGCTATGCCTTAATGCCCTTAGGTGACCTCGATGGAATTTTTCCGAGTGCCTTCGTTTTTTCTTCCGGCAGGAAGTTACTTCTCCCTGTAGGAAACCAGCTTTTAGGAAGAGTTCTGGATGGAAATGGCAAACCTATCGATGGTAAGGGTTTAATTCTCAGTGAAACGGAAGTTCTTCCAGATAATGAACCCCCTAACCCCCTGGATAGACCGGTTATCAAGGAAAAGGTTATCACGGGAGTACGAGCCATTGATGGACTCTTAACAGTAGGTAGGGGACAAAGACTCGGTATTTTTTCCGGTTCCGGTGTGGGTAAGTCAACTCTCCTGGGTATGATTGCCCGTTACACAAACGCAGATGTTAACGTGATAGCCCTCGTTGGAGAAAGGGGTCGGGAAGTAAACGAATTCCTGGAGAACGAGCTGGGGCTTGAGTCCATGGTAAAAACCGTTGTTTTTGTGGCCACTTCCGATTCCTCTAAAATGCAACAGATAAACTGTGCCATGCTTGCCACCAGTGCAGCTGAGTATTTTCGAGAAAAAGGTCTGCATGTAAACCTTATGATGGACTCACTCACCCGTTTTGCACAGGCAGCCAGGGAAATAGCAGTTTCTTTTGGTGAACCGGCCATCACCAGAGGTTATTCAGCCAGTGTCTTCACCAAGCTTTCCCGTTTAATTGAACGTTCCGGAACCTCTAAAAACGGAGGGAGCATTACCGGGTTTTATACAGTGCTGACCGAACCGGATGAAATGAATGACCCGATAGCCGATGCGGTCAGAGGGTTTATTGATGGACATATCGTTCTTTCCAGGGTTCTGGCAGAAAAAAACCATTATCCGGCTGTCGATGTTCCGGGTTCTATTTCGAGGGTAATGCCTAAAATCGTCTCGGAAGAACAGAATATGTATGCAGGCTTTATTCGAGAATTAATTTCTACCTACAAGTCCGCCGAGGATCTCATTCGACTCAATGCCTATGTCAAAGGCTCTGATTCCAAAGTGGATATGGCAATCGATAAAAAAGAATTGATTGATAATTTTCTAAAACAACATCTTGATGAGAAATCTTCTTTTGGAAAAACCCTGGCCAGTTTAAAAGATATTTTCCAGAGCAATATTGAAACCGAAGAGTACTATTAATACTGTATATGAAGAAATTTAAATTTCACCTGGAATCAGTCCTAAAACTACGAGAAACCCGTGTAGAGAAAGAATTATCAGAACTCGCACAGGTAGTCGGGAAAATTAATAAACTCCAGAATGAAATTGATTCGAATAATAATAACATTAATCGTGAAATTCGAACCTATGAATCAAAAGTAGTGACCGGAGAAAATCTCAGATATTTTCGAATGTTTGGAAACTATATCAAGGGCCTGTATTTAAAAAATGACGAATTAAAACGATATATAGAAGAAGAGCAGGATCATCTACAGGAAGCCAGATCAAGGGTAGTAGAAGCCAAAAAAGATAAAGAAGTCATCGAAACTATCAAAAAGAAAAGAGAAGAAGAATTTCTCGACAGACTTCGAAAGCTCGAACGATATGAAGAAGAAGAAATTAATGGATTTATTCAAAAGTCACATGTTAAGGAAATTGAAGATGGTAAAGAAAAGCGCACTGGTTCAATCGATTCTTTCCTCGAAGAGGAAGATGAGGTGGAACTTCTCTCAGAAAACAAAAAAACCAACTATGACATCCTCCAGGACTTCATCAAATCAAGTCAACGAAAACGCAGGTAAGCCGGAAGACTATTCCATTCTACCGGCCTGGGGAGAAAAAGAGATATCAGAACTCAAATTGAACCATTGCTTAATTAATTTAAGCCATAAGGTGAACGATTTACAGGAAATTATTTATAGGTTAAACAAAACGATTCAAAACCCTCCTTTTGAGAAAAGAGTGAGAGTAAAGGAAGCCGGTTGATATGACAGAAAAGTCCAGAATATTTTATTTGGTTCTCCTCATCTTCTTCTTACTTGTGATTGGTTTTTTCTTATTTGATTATTACCAGTTTATTGAAGCTGATGAGATTTTCCCCATCCTGGCAAAAAAGCCTGCCGTGGTTCAGTGGGATAAAGAATCTCCAACTGAAATGGAAAAAATCGAATTCCAGAAGAAGGAAGAAAAGCTCAAAGAGGAGAGAGAAGAACTCGAACTTATTCGTAAAGAACTGGATCAGGAAAAAGGTAAACTAAAAGCCCAGAGAGAAGAGCTGGAACAGTTAAAAAATAATATTCGAGTAAAAGAAAAACGACTGAAAGAGCAGGAAAAAGAATCCGAAACCCGTGAAGAACAGATTAGAATTATCGCTCAAAAAGTTTCCAGTATGCCTCCCGCAAAAGCTGTAGAAATGCTGGTAAACTGGCCGGATACCGATATTATTGAAGTTTTTAAACAGATGGATAAAAACGCTGAAGAAGAAGGAAGGCAAACCATTACGACCTACCTTCTCACTTTGTTTGAACCGGCAAGGCGTTCTGTTTTAGCCAATAAGTGGCTGGATAGTGATGCGAATAAGGTCCCCATTATTATCCCGGATAATTATAACTCTGAATAAGCCGCCACCGACAGTAAGCAGCAAATTACAGTCTTTCTGGAAAGCAAGCGAACCACCAACACCAATGGTTCGCTTACAAACTTCATCTTTTTACTGGCTTCAATTTATATTTTAATAGCTTAAGCTTGTCTTCATGAAATTTCCGTGCTTCTTAGCAGAATCATTTCCATATTGTTCGTTATAGAAATATATTTTACTGAAAAGCCTCTCGAAATATCTCAGGTGTTTTAAGTAAGCATCTCTTTTGAATTTATTACGGGTAGGACTGGTCTGGCTATTTTCAATGCTGGAAACTTTATACTGTCCAAGACCTTTATTTTGAGGAGTTTCTACAGTTCCGTGTGGAGGGTTATCGTCGTTTTGTAGAAAAACCGTAATCTGGTCATCATGATTAGGACCTGAAACAGGTGCATTGTCTACAATTTCTACAAGTTTTTTATCTAATTTTTCAAAATTGTCTACCTTGATCTTACTTTTTATTTTAGTCACAGTTCTGGGTTGCTCTGCTTTAGGATCATCTCCCCCTGCACTTCCATCATAAAAAATAGAAATTGCTTTACTGCGAATTCCTTTAGCAGGACCAAATTCAACATCCACGAAATCAAAATATTCTAAGACCACACAGTTGTTGGATTTATCTTCCTGGTTTTCTTCATTTTTCTTGCAGGAATCACCTTCGGCCTTACCTTTATAGATCATAACATTGCGGGGTAATACACGCAATTTCATAACCATAACTTTTGAGTGTTGTTGAAAGCTCTTATTTATGTCCAGGAGCAGCTCGTTCAGGATTTTTTCAGATTCTATCACATTTGCATTCTTTCCAGCAGAAGCCGTGGCCCCACCGGTATTGGTTTGCACCTCTCCCGGACCTTCCGACTCAGCCCAAAGAAAACCTGTGAATAAGAGTAAGCATATCAAAAGAATCTTTTTCATAGTCAATCTTCCATTTGAAATTAGTTTTGTTATTTAAATGATCGTAATCTGGAAAGTATAAGTCTACTCTTTAAAAGAGAAAAATGAAGTTCAGGGCTTTTTTTTTAATACAAAACAAATATTTAGCCGATTCTTAGTTCTTCACATCTGCATTCCCCACAACACAAATAAAAAGAACTGGATAGTTTTTGCTGTTTTATAAATTTTGCAGTAGAACGTTTTGGAGGGAGTCTATGCAGAATAATAAATTGAAAGGTCTGGGAATTAATCTCGTTTTAAAACACAAAAACAAAGAAAGCGTGGATACCTATATTCATTCCCTTCTAAATTTGAGAATGGAATGGGTTCGGCTCGAATTTAATTTTTTCGAGGAAGAAGAGCAGGAACTCATAGATTATCTCATAGAAAGCCTTCAGAAAAATGAAATCAAAATACTCGGACTCCTGACAGGACTCGTTCCCGGAAACTTTGTGAATAGTATAGCACCCTCTCTTAATTTCCCGGATCCTATAACAAAATTAGAAGAATTTAAGATTTTTTGCAAAAAAAACGTGCAGCGCTATAAACGATTTATCTCACACTGGGAAGTCTGGAACGAACAAAACACGATTCGATTCTGGATACGAAAACCCGAACCCGAAGAATACATGCAACTTCTCAAAACTGCTGTTGTAGAAATTAAAAGAGAACAACCCGAAGCCTTTATTGTAATGGGAGCTATTATGGGAGATGACATAAATCGCTTTGCGCCCTTTCAATACATGGGTTTTTTAGAAAAATGTAGAGAATTGAATATTGATACCTATGTGGATGCCTATAATTTCCATCCCTACATCCCTTCCTGTTATGTTTCACGGAAATCCTACAGAGAATATTTCCCCGAAATTAAAGAAGCGATTGAAAGATTTTTACAAAAATATGAAACGAACAAACCGGTCTGGATTACTGAATTTGGTATTTGTCCCCGCTGGGTTCTGGTGAAAGAATCTGAAATTGCCGGGATTTATCGCAAGCTGTATGAATACTGTCGCAATCGGGATATTCCCTTTTTTCTCTGGGTTCTTAATGATTTTCCCAAAACGAAAGATTACTCCAGTGTCAACCCGGAACTCTATTTCGGTCTTTTAGATGTGGAGCTAAAACCCAAAGAATTATTTAAAAGTTTCGTAGTAGAATGCCAGAATTTACACTGAGCCGCAGGAGAGAATTCTGTATTTGACTCCTAAAAATCGGGCTGTCGCTTCATGCCTGGCCAGGAATTGTTTTTTTAACTTTGGAGTGATGATAAAAGAAGAAAAAGGAAGTCCGAAACGATAGATTACCCTATCTAATAAAATCGTATTTCCTTTAAACTCTCGAAAATGGTGTTCATGCCGAAAAAAACGAAAAGGTCCCTGTTCCTGTTCATCAACAAACAACTGGTTTTTCTTATAGACCGTATGTCGGGCTATCCATTTTACTTTAATTCCAAAAAATAGCTCTACATTTAATACCGCATAACTTCCTTCTAAGATAGAACTGGGCTTCTGCATAACTTCTACATCCGGATCCAGACCTACCAGTGTATCAAAACCGACCGGATTTTCATGAAACCCAAATAGCTTCTCAACTCCGCACTCAAAAATAGATTTACACTCAAATACCTTATACATATATGATTCTATAGTTTTTAAAACTATACACCGGATTTTATTTATGATGCAAAGTATAAAAAAAGTTTTCAGAAGAGAAAAAATACTCCCGGCAACAGAAGCCCTAAAGTGCAGTCCCAAAGCCATCGAGAAAATCACCGAACAGGTGAAATCCAGGCCTTCAGGTATCTCTTCCACTTTTCAAATTAAGATTAACTATAAACCCACAGAAGTCAGTTTTGAAGTAGGTTTTGTAGAACAGGAAAAAGAGCTTCAAACCAGGCATACTTATCCGGTTCCCATACAAATGAATGAAAAAGATGAGACTTATCTTCTCGGTTCTAAGCTGGAATATAAGGAAGAAGAAAATAACTTCTACATTTATCCGGATATAGAAATTTTTGCAGAGCCTACGCCTAAAAAAGAAATCATGCGTTATAGTATTAATAGATCAGTAGTATCAAATTTATCTTCTCTTCCTGAGTTTTCTATTGATAGAGAAAGTTTTAAGAAAGAAAAAGAGGCCTATCCTTACCTCCTCCGCTTATTATTTAAAGAATCGGATCTAAACTCTATCTATATATTAAAAAACTGGATACAGGTTGAGTCCATGAATTTCTATCATAAATATAAAGAAACGGAAGAAAAATATGCTGATATTATTCTTGCATACTTTTCTTCCTGTGCCTACCCTCTTATTATACATCCTGATTCCGTTCAAACCGAATATTACCCTTAAGATAGATTCGGTCTTCCGATTAAAACGGTAGCTCTTCCCTTCATCGGAAGGGAAGCTTCTTCTAAACCCATCCCTAAATCAAGGGTATGTTGTTTTAAGAATTTTATCCAGGTCTTATAAGACATGCCATTATCAGAACAACAGGGAACAATGGCAAAAGGAATGTTGTGCATGGCAGCGTAGTCAATAATAAGCTTTGTAGCCCCGTCAGGGTGCATACCGACAACTAAATCTGCCCTGCATTCTTCTTCAAGCGTAAACTCCTTCACCTCAAACTTAACCGGAAGATGTTTATGCCGTTTATCAAAGGTCAGGACATCACAACCCAATTTACTCAGTTCTTCGTTTAACTTTCCCATTCCACCTGCCACATCATAAATGCGACAGGTTCCAAATTTTTTATGGATGAATCCGGCAAAGTATTCAAATCTACGAAGATCCGCCATATTTATTGCCGCTTACAATTCCAGGGAGAAGTTCTCCATTTTTTATCTTTTCTATACTTCCACCTGCCTTTTATCTCCGCATCCCGTGATTGCAACTTAAAGTAGAAGGTTCCAGATGAATCGGATTGGCTCCAGTTTCCATTCAAAATTCCGTTTCTTTCAAACCCGTTAATCTTTCCATCTTTATAGGAATAAGAACCCGTGTATGTATTCTGACTTAATTTTTGAATATTCATAACTCCATATGAACCACAATCCCAGGTTCCCATAAAACCGGAAGCTTCTTTACCTCCATTATCAGGTGAAGGAGGTTCGGGTGGACCGGGAGTTACATCCGGCACATTCGGTGGTTCCGGTACATCCGGAATATTTTCCGAACCACCCCCGGCTTTTACACGAAAGATTTCAAAACTACTTTCATCCGGTGAAAGTGCAAAGCCTGCATCTCCATTCGGAAAGCGGAACATTCTTCCCATAGCTGCTGAATCTACACTGATATCCAGTTTTGTCTGTCCGGAAATTTTCCCGGAGGAATCTGTATAAGCAAGATAAATTGGACTTTCCTTATCGTATTCGGATTCGTAAAAGCCAATAAGCCCACCCCCTTGAAACGGAACAATACCAAATCCTTCCAGCCTCTTCGATCCATCTTTGTATACCCAATTCTGAAACTGAACCTGTCCATTTTTATCAGAACCTACAAGAAGGATATCTTTATTAGAATCGTATTTATTTGGAAGAGTCGGCATAGTGCTTATCAGGGTAAATACTCTCCCTCCAATTTCAGCCATTCCTTCCGGTGTCCCGGCACCGGTTGATAAATTATTTTTAGATGTAACTTCTTTCGTTCTCTGGTTCTCCGGAGGCCAGATAATAGGATTATCATAAGCCCTTTGTTTTGACCGATTGATAAACTGGATCCCAAAAGGATAGGAATCACCGGAAGTTACGGTAAGGAACTCTCCGGAAGATGTGGCTAACATACTATGTGCACTACTATGACTTGCATCCCAGCTCCAATCTACACTCTTATCTACCTGACCGTTTGGATTTAAAAGCATATAACGATCACCGCAGTGAATCCCGGTGCTTCCTCCAAACTGTTTACAGATTTCCAAAAACAATGCAATTTTAGAACCATTGAATGCTATAGGATGATAAAAGGGATAAGTTTTATAAAGTCCCTCATCATTTTTCTTTTGGAAGTTATTTCCTCCTAAAAGGAAAGTTTTAAAAACTTGCTTTCCATCTTTTCTAAACTTAATCAGGTAAGCCGGGTTAGAATAGCTATAGTAGTTCATTTTCTCATGATCAGGAATCACGAGAGCGAGAACCGTATAATCCGGTAAAGCTAAGATACCCTGTAAAATATAAGACTTCAGGATAATATCTATTCCGGAACGTTTTAAAGTATTATCCAAAAAACTTATATGTACTGTATTATCTTCCATCCAGCCCATACTCAGGCTACCATCCGGAAAAGGAGAAATCAAAGGAAAACGCACCCCGATACTTCCTTTTAAAGAAATTCGATGTGGAGATACGGAAATTGTTTCTGATTCAAGTTTATATTCCCCTGCTCTTAGAGGAATATAAGTAATCATGATAATTCCCAATATAAGAAAAAACCATTTTTTGTACATAATCTTATCCTAATCTATTAACTTACAGAAGGATTCATGGAATAGGTTCCTATCCATTCTGCCTTATCGAGGATATGACCCTCCATTGCCTTCCTTGCATCTTCTCCACTAAAAACTCCGGACAAACCAAGTCTTTCTACATCCAGAGCATATATGGTGAAATGATAATGATAGAGAATCGAATCATTCCAGGGAGGACAGGGCCCGTCATAGCCACAGTAGTCTCCACCCATAGAAGTATCGCCTGCAAACCATTCTGTATAACTATTTTTACCGCGAACACCATAAGGAGTTTTTCCTGCCGGCTTACCTTTTGCTGTTACTTCTTTTGAATCGGCCCCCTCCGGTATGGATGTGACCGAAACAGGAATGTCAATCAGCACCCAGTGAAAAAAATCTACTCTCGGAAGCTCAGCCGGAACCAGCTTCCCTTCCTGGTTCACATCGTCTCCCCTGGAAGGTACATCCGGATCATGACAGATAAGTGCAAAAGATTTTGTTCCGGTGGGGAAGTCTTTCCAACTAAGTTCCGGATTCAGGTTATTACTCAGTTTGGCATGTTCCTTTGCATCGGGTATAGCGAAAGCATACTTTCCCGGTATTTTAGTTCCATTTTTAAAAGCTGATGTTTCTATTTTCATAAATCCTCCATCTTAAAAAAATGCAGTTAGATTAAATTGTAAAGAAAGTTTTTTATAAAAAGTTTTATTCGAGATCTGACAAAATTCTCTTGCTAAAAAAAATCATACTGATAGACTTCTTTTGAGATCCTATTCATTGAGAAGCATAATGTTAATTTTTATAAAATTGAATTTTTTACTCTTATACAGTTTACTATTTCTTCTTTTCTCCTGCAATCCTTCCAAGCAACTTATTGCCGATAAAGCTGTCCTGAACCTTTCGAATTGGAACTATCAAAAAAATACACACACTCTCAATGGCGAATGGGGCTTTGCCTGGAAGCAATTGATTCAACCCGAAAATCCCTTACCTCTAAATATTACAACTTATATTAAAATGCCTTCCTATTGGACTAAACTACATTTTAATAAAGAAACTTTACCTTCCCATGGCTATGCCAGTCTGTATTTGAAAATTATTCTTCCTAAAGAATTAAAACAGGTTGCCTTCTCTATTCCGGAAGCCTATTCAGCAGTAAAAATTTTTATCAACGGAAATTTATTATCTGAATCAGGAAAAGTGTCACATCAAGCAGATAAACATAAACCCTCCTTTAAAAGATCTCTCTTTGTTTATAGTCCTGATTCTCCTGAGTTAAATTTGGTTTTTCACATATCTAATTACTCTCATATTTATGCAGGATTTCGGTTACCTATCCACATAGGAACATTTGAGAATATCAATCAAAGAGAAGTCAGGCTCTTTAGTTTTAGCTATTTTCTTTTAGGGGCACTTATCATCATGATTATCTATTACTTTCGCCTGTATCTACTAAGAAAGAAGGAAGCTTCTTTTTTATACTTTGTTTTTTTCTGTATATCTTCCGGCATGTTATCTTTTATCCTGATGGAACCCAGAATAGCTTTTACTATTCTAAGTGATGCTTACTGGCCTTTTTTAATGAAGTTATTCTTCCTGCTTCAACCCTTATGTGCAATAAGCGGCTTACTATTTGCGTATTCGATTTTCCCGGATTGTTATCATAGGGGAATATTAAAGATTTTTTATATTTTCAATACTATCAATCTGACTTTTTTCTTACTAAGTCCATTAAATTATTTGATGGATTTTTTTCTATTGATTTACATTATTATTTTTTCATCTCTTGGCTATGCGATATTTGGATTCTTTCAGGCCGTTTATAAGAAACGGGAAGGTGCCTTTTTATTCTTCATCGGCTTGCTCATTTTTTTTGTAACGATTGTTCATGATCTCCTCTTCACCAAAAATCTGATTTATAGTGAATTTTCGCTACCCGGAGTAGGTTTATTAATCATTGTGTTTTTTCAATCCGTCCTTCTATCTAACCGGTTTTCAAAAGCCCTAAAGAATGAAGAACAACTCGCCCTTGAACTCTTAGATTACCAGAGAAAACTGGAAGAAAAAGTAAGCATGAGAACAAAAGACCTCGAAGAAGCGAATCTTCTAAAGGACAAATTTTTATCTATAGTTTCTCATGACCTGCGCTCCCCCTTAGTCAGTTTACAAAATACTTTACAGGTTCTTAATGGAGCAAACCCTCAAAAAAAAGAAAAGTTACTGGATTTGGCTCAAAAAACACTTAGCAGTTCTTTAAATATGATAAAACAACTTTTAGATCTGAGTAGACTTAGAACCGGTTCTGTTAAACTTTATTATACAGACGTAAAACTCCAAAACTTAGTAACTCGACTCATACAGGAAAACTACACTCTTCTTCGCAAAAAAAATCTAACAACCCATAGTACTATCTCAGAAGATACCATTCTATCTGTTGATGAACAACTTTTTTATGAAGTATTACATAATGGATTTATAAATGCGATAAAGTTCTCTTTTCAAAATCAAATCATTTACTTTGAATATCAAGAAATACAAGCTTATCATTGTATTATTATTGAAGATAGCGGAATGGGAATTTCTCCGGAAATAATACAAAAACTATTCAATTCATCGGAACCGGTTTCCTTGCCGGGAACCGACGGAGAAAAGGGAAATGGACTGGGTCTTTCTCTTTGTAAGGATATTCTTAAATCTCATCATGGTGACCTGGAATTACAAAGCGAAGAAATGAAAGGAAGCAAATTGATTATCAAGCTACCCTCTAACGAAGAAATCTTTTATATCGTAAGCAATAATCGTAATTTTCGCTGTGAACTAATTTCTGAAATTATGAATTTACAACCTTATGTTTGCATAGGAATGAACAATGCCTGTGAAGTTTTAGAAAACCTGGAACGGATTCATCCTACAGTACTTATCATAGATTCTGATTTACCCGAAATGAATGGAATAAAATTAATTCAAAAAATTTTAGAAAATCCGGATTTGCAGGATTTGCAATTCTTTCTATTAGAATACCCAAATACTCTATCTAACCCATCAACAGGTTCAAAACTCTATCACTCCCTTTCTAAAGAAAACGAGCCGAAGGACCTGGCAGGAGAAATCTTTCAAGTTTATTTTAAATCAGAAAAGGAAGCTCATAATCACCAGGATAATTCAGAAAAAATGTAATTAAACGAAGCATGAGCTCCGCTTAATTACAAAGAAGTAATCTTTTAAGAAACATGAATACGATAAGATTTTTATAACTTTTTATGAGTTATTCTTTACCCTCCCTGAATGATAACTGACTTAATCTGAATAAGATTGCACAGGAAAAAAAATAGAAGATCAAAGGATGTCCCGTTTCAAAGCGGAGAGAATTACGTAAACCATATTGTATCTCTTCCTCTGTTTTATATTCTTTGACTATAGTTCCGTGATTCATAGAAACAAATCGTCCATCCTTCAGTTTTTGAATCGAACCATAATCCGCATTCTTTATGAAGTTAGCCGCTACATAAAAACCAATAGCCTGAATCAGGACAATAAATACTACCAGTGTGCTTTTTTTAATTTCTAAACTATCTGCCATAGAGGAAAAACCATTTTCATTAATCTTTCCTGTAATCACCTGTCTGTGAATAAATCCTAAAAGAGCAATGAAAAACACTGGAAATATTCCTAACATTGTTATTGTTGCCAGCCCAATAAGGCTTTCAGTATTGCCATGACTAGAAAAGCTAAGTATATGCAAAGTTAAAGCAAAGAAAAATAAAAACAGGCTTACCACGAATATTAGTATATACAGAATTTTCAAAAAAAACTTCATACTCCCTGCATAGGATAATGCCCGTCCTTCAGAGAATTGTCTGTTGATAAATCCCCAAACAATAACTATCAGCAGGGGAAACATTCCCATCAATGGGATCTGTTCTTTAAAACTTTGCACATTTTCAAAATTTAGAAAACCAAGTACGTGCACAGTTAGGGTAAATAAGAACATAAATAAACTTGTTACAAACGACATTACGAATAGAGTTTTTGATATAAATCTCATATTATCCCCGTGTAATAAACCTTACTGAATTTTTTTTCCTTTAAAGAATTCCTTATACTTCATATCACAGCCAAGGATATGATTCAATAACCAGTTATATAAAAACTTTAAAACTTCTATGGAAAAGGATATTTGTCCGGATTTATATCTCTCGTAAAACTCATTCACCCGTGCTGTGAGTTCCTCATGTTCTCTCTTATGAGATTCATAATCCGGATAACTATACTTCTTCATGTATTTTTCCTCATGACCGAAATGAATCCGAGTGTATTTAATCAAGTGAGTTAAAACCAGTTCCAGAGTCTGTTTGGCTGCACCGGTTTTCACTGCTTGATCTAACTCATTCAAATGCTTAATCAATTCATAATGTTCTTCATCAAACTCATCAATTCCAACACTTAAAAGTTTACTATCCCAAATAATCGTTTCCATATTAATCTCCGCTATTTTATTATTTATTCATATACTATATTCCATTTCATTTCGCTCTTAAAAAAACTATCTATATCTTTTTTACTCTGATTCGCTTTTTTCACTGCCCTGATAAAATTTCTGGCTCTAAGTTTATAATCATTTCGGGAGGGAGTATTTTTTTGTTTATACATTTCCTTGTAAAACTTCTTTAAAAAAATCTTACCACCAAAATTATCATACATATAGACAAATAAACCAGAAATCAAATCATCGAGACTTTTAGTTCGACCCTTCTCCTTTTCCCAGGGCAGTGCGTATTTCAGCCAGGTATTTTGAAAATTCCATTTTTTGTTATTCATGTATTCCCGTAAATGCACTAGTTTAGATTCTTTAAAGGTAGGAATATCTTGTCCGTGGAACTGCATATTTACTCCAATAATTTCCGGAAAAATAACACCAAATAAGCCATTGATACCTACTGTCCAAAAACCATATTTACTCGGATCATTTTCCAAATTCCAATCCAGATTATTATCAAATTTTATGTCGTACAAATTTCTGCTCAATTCATAAAAATATATAAAAGGAACAACCGGTGTTTCCTTATAAATCGTGTTATAGAACTCATAGAAAAATGATTTGGGTATAGCTACCCAGGCCTGCCCGTTATAGCCGGCACCTCCATAACCGGGACAAAGTTCACGGGGGGTTTCAATCATCCAGTGTCTTGTCTTTCCATCTTTCCCCTTAATAGTAGACCAGGAAATCTTCTTCGGTGTATAGGCTGTTATCTCCATTGCAGAATCAATATAAACTTGCAAAACATTTAGCATGGCTAATACACGGGATTTTTTCAAAGGTTTTTCTTCATATTTTCCTTCAGGATTTTCCCATAGAAAACAAAGTTTATCATGACAATACATGGTAACATCCTGTTCTACAGTTCGACATTTTCCGTCTATCTGGGTAAAAAGAGGCCTTCTTATTTTTTCAATATGTATCTTACCATATCTTGTATGATAAAACTTATTCGCTTTTGCTTCTAAACTAAAAAAACTGAATACAAGGAAACTTATAATCATCCAATATCTACTTCTCTTCATCTTACTTTCCCTCTAAAAGTTTTTTAATTCTGAGTAGATGTTCTTTTTCATATTTTTTCAATTCCACTCTCCTCTCATATCGATAAACTCCATTCTTTAAAATATCAGCGATTATTTCTCCCGGACTGAGATTATCTCCATAAATCGTATTAGCTTTTAAGTCAGGATTTGCTCCCTGTTGAATGAGATATTGAACAATTTCATAATCAGCCATGCGCATAACAGCAAAATGCAAAGGAGTTTCTCCTGTCCTGTCGTCGTAGGAGCGTTCATTTACCGAAACACCGGCTTTCACAAGCGTTTTAATAATAGAAATATCTGGGGAATTATCGATAGCATACGATACCAAATTAGTGCTGGAATCCAGAGAATTATTTAGTTTAAGGCTCGCACCATACTCTATTAATTTAGGCAAGAGATACATTTGCTTAAAATCAATAATAGTTCTTAAAATATAATGACTATGAAGTTTATATTTATGGATCAGATACCGCGCGGCTTCTGCATGACCTGCTTTAAAAGCTACATAAACCGTGTTCGGGGAAAAAGGGAAATCATTCCGTTCTGTCAACTTCTTTAATTCAGATAAATTGCCACTTTTGGCAGCAGTTTTGAGATCCGAGTACCATTTGTTTTGAGCTTTCACAGAAAGATGTTCTCCGCCTATTTCGGCTCCGACAGATTTTAAATAGAGAATTAGCTTTTCGTAATCTTCTTTCGGAATTTTAATTTCCTCCCGAAAACTTCGATTGTCCTTTGTAGACAAAGCCAGATCCAGGGGACGAGAACCTTCTACATTTGTAATATTAACATCCATCCCTTTTTGAATTAACCATTTACTTATATCCAGTGCTGCCATTTGAGCTGCTATATGCAGAAGACTATTGGAACCATAAGACTTTTCCTCCAACCTTCCGCCCTGCTCGTAGATATATTTCAGCATTTCGAGATTTCTTACATGAATCGCTTCTACCATTAAACCGCCGGATCCATCAAAATACTTTTTTATGCTTCCGCCGTGCTGTACCATCAATTTCAAAATAGGAAACTGATTATGAACAACTGCGTAAAACAGGGCATTTCGATTCGAGCCCCTGTGATTTACATCTGCTCCTTTTTCAATCAACCACTTAGCTATATCAAATTTCTTTCTGCCCATCGCAACTACCAATAGCCTATCACTCGTATAAGGTGAACTCTCATTTACACTCAGACCATTTTGTACCAGTTTTTCCAACTGCGATAGGTTGTTTTTCATGATTGCATCATAAGCCTTTTTCCTCAAATCTCTATTATCCTGGGCCGGCAATTCTAATAAAAATGTAGTTAGAATAAATATGATTCCTATATAAATAATTTGTTTCACTCTCTGCATTTGCTTTCCTCTTCCTTCTTAAAAAAGTAGTTCAATATTTTAGTATTAAACTACTTCTGTTCTTATATCTTAGTATCCGGGTGCGGGTGGTGGCGGTGGAATATCATCCGGATTCTCTTCTTTAGTTCCATCCAAAATTTTTACAATTCCTATATTCGCATTCTCAGTAGGTCCATTCGGCAAGTCCACTTTCCACCAGCCTAAAGCTCCACCCGGACAACCATAAGCCTGAGCATATCTGGCACGGATATAATAAGTTCCGGCCTTATTTGGAAGAATCAGGCTAAATTTTTTCTTTTCCCAAACTGCCGGCTTTCTGTTCAAACTACAACCCGAATATACCTTCCCCTTATCTGTTCTGCAAAAAGCCGGTATTCCGCTGCTATAATTCATCCCGTCCCAAACACAGGCCTGGGCCTTACTTTCACCGGCAAGACCTACAATCACCTGGTTTAAAGCGCCACCACAGCGGGGACAATTATGATACACTTCGAGACTCACCTGTATGCTTCCACCTTTTGCAAGGCTTATCTGGTCTGATTGTCCGTTAATTATAACGTTTCGTATTTTGAAACGGATAGAGTCTTTTCCATAAGGTACGGTCATATCAATAGACCATATACTTGTTGAAATGCCTAAGAGCATAATAGATAAAATTTTAAACATATTATTTCTTCCTTCTATTTATTGTTATGTACATTTTCTTTTGTAACTATGTCTTAATACATAGTCCAATTATATAGAACGCTCTTTCCTTCCACTGAAATTAGACCTTCGACTCTTCCGTTATAACAATAACCATACCATTTTTCTTTGCCGGTAATTAATTTTAATTCAAGTGTGGATTCAGTAGAATAAATATTCCCTTTAACTTCTTGCCCCTTACGCTTATCATTGATTTGCACAATATTGAAGTAACTTGTTTTTACTCCAGAAATACTATTATAAGTGGCAGGGGTAAGCCTCAATGTACCATACCCAATTGTTTTTCCGGAACTTGCACGTTTTGTTTCCCAGCGCATGGAGGTTTTACTTTTTAATTGCTCAAAACAACTTTTATGATTTTGAATTCCTGTATTTAAAACAACTAAACGTGATCTTAGCCATGGTTCTCTCCAGGATCGACTGGCGAATACATTTTCAGGTGAAATTTTAAGCGTTTCTGTTAAATACTTATATCTCTTTGAGCCTCTAATTGTTTGTTCTTTCACTTCAGCCAATTCATTAATCACGTATGAATTCACGGTTAAACCCTTATCATCTTTCAATTTCAGATTAGGATTATAATGTAGCACTTCCATGAAGACTTCATATTTACCTGTAGCAGCTGCCATAAGAATACTATTTCCATCTTTTGTTTGATGATTTACATTCGCACCATTTTTTAATAATAATTTAGCAATGTCCAGGGGCCTTTTTGTGCAGTTAAATATAAGGGAGTCCAACCATAGTCATCTTGCTTATTTACATCTGCTCCTTTAGAAACCAGATAAGAAGCTATTTCGTATTTATATTGATTAGTAGCCTCCCAGAGTGGGGTTGCCCCTTTAAAACAACGACCGCTTCTTCGACCGTAATTCACATTGGCTCCTCTGCCAACCAGACTTTTCACTTTATTTAAGTCTCCCTCACTCACCGCTCGAATTAGTTCCTCACCAAGCGGATCTTCTTTTTCCAGACTGCGACTTTTTACCTCCGGAACTGAAGGTTCATTCATATTAAAAATTGCCTTTTTACCATTTTTAGCTCCGGCAAGGGTTCTTTTCACGTACCCATCCAAACTCTCTGCACTTAAAAGCCCGAAGCTACATAAAAAACTCAGGAATAAAATAGACTTCATTATACCTCTCCTCGATTTTACAGTACGAGTATCAAATCAAATAAGAAAGTTACAGAGTTTTTTTTAATGAAACTAGTAAATTTACTAGTCTTTTTAATTTTTTTTATTTATTGAATGCAAGGATTTACAATAAGTTCAAAAAATGAAGAATATAATTTTAGTCGATGACCATGAGATTGTATTAGAAGGTATTGAAATCCTGAGCCAAAAAGCAAACTTTCAAATCATAGAAAAATTCACCAGGGCAAGACAGGCCTTACAGTATCTTAAAAAAAGCAAATCCCATATCTTCGCTATCATCAGCGATATTGATATTCCGGGAATGAATGGAATTGAATTTCTCAAAGAAGTAAAAAAACAATATCCTGAAATAAAAAGAGTTATATTTTCTCTGCATAGTGAATTAATCTTTATTAATCAGGCTAAAAAAATCGGTGTCGATGGCTATATTTTGAAATCAGAAGGACTGCTAACTATCCTCAAAGCACTTTATAACATCTCTCTCGGAGAAACTTATTATAGTCAGGAAATTAAGCATCTATTATATTCTAATATTCTATCAGATGAAGAAGGGCAAATCAGACAGCAGATTCTAAAGCAACTCAGTCTCGGAAAATCAGCAAAAGAAATCGGAAAAGAACTGGGGAAATCTCAAAGAACCATAGAATATCATGCAGCACATTTACGTAAGAAATTTGGTGTTAAAAATAATATAGAACTCATACAACAATTCATAAATCAAAATCCGGGTTAAACAACATCTACTAACATTCCCTTGACTACCGGTTTAAACCGGTAGTCAGTAAGAATTTCCGGGTTAAACAGCTATTATTTTCTTGATAAAAAAAGCCTACGGAAAAAGAGTTTTCCGCAGGATAATTTAGGAACTGTGTATTTTCTGTTTATCTAAAATACCGTTTAAAGCTGTGGTTCTGCGGTAAAACTCTCCGTTCTGAGTTCTCTGAACCTTTCATCCGGATCTTTTTCTACCTGAAAGTATATGGTTCGGTTTACCCTTTTTACGACTATAGATTCCCCAAACTCATTCGTAAGCCTCCATTGCATGTAGCCAATCCGAGTATAATTTGAAAAGAAATACTGTTTTCCCAAATATATCACAGCTCGAAGGTCATCCTTATGCACCATAACTCCAAATGAAGCTCCGCCGTAATTTTCTCCCTGATCCAATTCCTTATTAAATTGTCTGGCCAGCTTTATCTTATTCAGGTTGGCTTCAATAAAGCCATTATCCCTATGGCAATAACTTCCTTCAGATAAAACCCAGCCTTCTTTTCCGGAGCATACCACATTTAGCCAGGTATTATATTTTTTTCCCTGTTCTATAGATTCCGAATCATACTCTTCAAAAGGTTTCTCTTTTTTGCAGCTTCCCAACTGTTTCGACTTATCTACTTTGGGCTCAGCATAAAGAGCCATATCCGAAAAATGCACACAGTATTCAAGAGGAATACGCTTTTCTTTGCAAGCTGTCATCAGGACAGATAAAAATATAAGACTTAAAATTTTTTCCATTATTCTATTCATTAGTTTTTCCTCATTTTCTTCCTATTTCATTTACCCTGAAGTTCTCTGCCATTTAAAAAGCTTAACTTGTTATTCGGGTCTTTCTCTACTGTAAAACTGATAATTCCTCCGGGCTTATACTGCAAGAGCAAAGATTCGGTTTTATTTTGCACCCTCCAGGTATCTTTCTGGATAATTTGATATTCCCTGAAAGAAATATCAAATTTGGACATACTCAGGGAAAATACATGCTCCCGTATATTCAGATTAATCATCAGGATTTTGCCATCGAAATCATATCCCCTCGGTCTCTGATATCTTTCATCAAATAACTTTCCCAGCTTCCAGCTTTCTTCTAAATAGGCCCTGTCCTTAGAACAAAATAAATCATTCGTTTCTATCCAACCCTCAAACCTTCCGCAACTCGCATACTTCCAGCTTGCTTTTTTCTCTATTCTGTTAGGATCCGAGTATTCCTGAAAGGTTTCCATTATTTCTCCCTGCATACAACCCATCTTTTTGTATTTTCCCTTATTCCCCGGTTCGGTATAAAACACGGGGTTTCCGAAAGCACCAAAACAATACTCCTTGAAACTGCCCTTTTTTCCTTTACAATTCAAGATCGCTATCAATATAAAAGCAATCCAGAATATACTCTTTGTACCTGTTTTCTTCATTTGTTTTTCCTTTAATTTGTTTTTTGATAATAAACCCTTTCTATCATGGTGACTTTTCTCTTCTCCCATTTTTCATCAAAGTCCGGAACCGTTGTATACTGCATAGTATCCACTCTGCGTAATTCATTTCCCGACTTATAAATACCGGTAGAATGTCCTGCCCCGGTAAAAGAGTCTCCGTAGGTAGTGCGAACATGAAAGTAGGAATTATCGGGAGAGTTTTTTACAAACTCCTCAAAATCCTTCTGTTCCCTGACAATGTTAGTCTCATAGCCACTCGGTGCCAGTACTTCATAAGCTTTATCGTATAAAACAGATGTCATTTTATTCGCTTCAATACCTCCTTTAGTTAATAACAACTTATAGGCATCTTTCATAGATAAGGTTTCTTGCCCCATATCTCTTCTGGCCTTATTACTGGCAAATATTATTTGATTCGCCCAACATAAAGTATTCGCAATATTATCTTTAGCTGCATTATCTTTAATTTTCTTATCCAGTTCCTTGTTTCCGGTTGTAAATACACCTTCTTTAATTTCTTTCGCGATATCTTTTACAACTTCATGTTCGCCACCACCTTTTTTCTGGTTTGCATCGGTTTCTGCAATCAACTTCATGCCTTCATAAGAATCATACATCCTATTCTGCTTGAGTTTTTGACTGCCGGAACTCTCTCTAAATATCTGCATGAGTTCTTCTTCCGAGAATATATCTGTAAGTCCTGTTTCCCTCGCCTGTCTCATTTTTTCAGCAACCGCCATTTCCGTTTCATAATCCGAGCCCATTAGTTTTAAAAGGGGCTCTACTGTTTCTTTATATTTTCTTTCTGCCTCTCTTTTTTTCTCCCTTGCAGCCTCTGCTGTTTTGTCTGAGAGTTCGGAGTATTCCCGATTACTCTTCCTGCCTTCTGCCGTAACAAGAGATGAATATAAATGCTCAATTTCCTCATCTCCCATTCCCATTTCATAGAGTTTCTGCGGATCCAGGTTTTTAGTGGCTTCTAACATCTCAGTTCTCTTATCTTTGTCCGACCAACTTTTCTGTGCTGTTTTTAATGAGTTCTTTAGATCAGCTATTTCTTCAGCCGTATACTTCCCGCTCTTTTCCAGATCCTGAATATAATCTTCCGCTTCTTCTGTAGTAGTTTTTATATACACAATAGACAGAGTACGCTTTTCTTCTTCCAGTTTATCTTCTTCTGTATCGGTTTCATCTTCATCTTTCTCTTCAACAATCCCCAGGGAATTCAAGAAATTACGTCTGGACTCTTTCCTGCGTTCTTCTTCCTGCCTTCTTTCTTCCTCTTCTTTTATTTCTCTTTCCACTTCCATCTGTTCAAGAGTACGTTTCTTAAAATAAGCGTTACCAAATTCCTGGGCAAAATTTGTATTTCCGATTACAGTACCATTTTCATATCGAAATGCGTTGGTACCGGCAAGATCTAAATTAGCACTTATATTTCTACCATCATAGTGAATACCGAATTCTCCGTTAGATAATATGTCAGAGTATTCCCCTCGCTTTCTCTGTTCCTTATATTCAATAGACGCATCAACACCCCATTTTCCCTTAGTATTCCAGCTTATACCCGCATTTGTAGTTAATAAAGGGTTCAGCTTCAAGCTTCCATCCAGAGAAAAATCAGTGCCACCATATTCGCTGTGATCTATACCTATCTTGACGTTTTCATTCCCAAGACTCAATCCCAGTCCATTTCCATTCGTAGCTGACCAATTATAGCCCAGATTCATTTTTACATCACTAACTCTTGTTCCATAAGATAAAGAGGCGGACTGGATTTGCTGTCCATCCATATTTAGACCCAGATTCAGTCCTCCGTATTCAGCTCCCAATCTATAGGAAGCTTTCCTTCCCTCTCCAAATCGAACTCCGGCACTAAGGAAGCTTCCGGTTCCCGGAAGACTGAGTCCTAAACCTCCCGCAAAACCTCCGTCATAAGTATAGGAAACATCATAAGTAACACCAACAACCTGGCTAACAGTAGCACCGGCTGTAAGTACACCGGCCAGAGCTCCCTTTGTTCCACCAAATACAGCTCCACGAGCAGCCTTATAGGCCGCGTAACCTGAACTTACTGCCATCCCCAGACTTACTCCTCCGGCGGCAATCCCTGCTCCCACACCCGTCCAGGCAAAAGCCGTCCCCACGGCTGCGGTTCCATAGGCCATAGCAGTAGTTACGTGAGCCCCTACTGTTACAGTTGTATCAATTATTTGATCGTTCTTATATAAGAAATCACTTACATCATTTCTTACTGTTCTATCCATAAAATTTGAATAGGAATTTACGCCCTTAGTTAAGGGGTTATTTTTCCCTAAGCTTTTCGAAGCAGTACTATTTAAAACCTCTACTGCAAGGGGAAGTAAAGCGGCAGAAGGCCCCAATACAAGACCGGCAGCACCGCTTACAAGTAAAGCACTACCGGCATTTGTATATTGACGCAGTGGATCTTTTTTCTTAACCACACCGTTCTTTTCCAGGTAGCTCATCATCAATTCCGGTGGAAGATTCAAAGCTTTTGCCAGTTCAGTTTTAGCCTTCGATTCAACATAAGACCTGGCTGCTTCCTGAGGTTTCTTTCCTCCCATTAAAGCTGAGACAAATTCGGTGGGAAGTCCGGAATCTTTTGCTATCTGAGCCGATACTCTCGACTGAACTTCATTCTTCAAGGAAGTTTGAATCGCCTTTTTCACACTCCCGGAACTTCCGGCAGCTCCGCTCAGCACATCAAAAAGAAAACCTTTTTCTTCTTTGTCTCTTTCATTCGCTTCATAAACTTTCTGTAAAGCGTTTATCTTTTCTCTAAGGTATTTTGAAAAATCGTCATTGGATTCCTGAATCGTGTTCGCTACATACGAACTCCCCTGACCGCTTAACTCATAAGAACGTTTTAAATCAGCTAATGTAAAATCAGAAGGTAATTCCAGAGTCTGCTCTCCGTAAACTATATCCATAGGCAAGACCCCGATAGGAGTTGGCACATTCGCTTTCCCCTTCAATACACGTTTTCCCTGTTTTCCGGAAAAAGTATATTCCATGCTCTCCATGCTCTTCTTGAAGTCAGAGATACTTGCGTCATAGGATGTGCGATAAGCTGGTTCAAGACCCTGATAGTTCTCTACATAGCTATCTTTTAATGAAATGTAGTTATCTTCAAGAGTTTGTATATTCAATTCCTCAGCTTTATAGGCGTCTTCAATTTCTTTAGCCTTATCAAAGAAAAGAGCGATTTCGGATTCCACTGAATTATAATATTCTTGAATACTTTCTAAGCTCCCCTGCAATTCAAGAGCTTTAAATTCTTCCCGAAATATAGAATCTGCATTCCCAAGAGAAAAAGCCGGGACTCTGTATTCGGTCTGAATCGTAAACTGTAAATAGGTATACTGCGGTCCATAGGTATTTTCTTCCATGGCATAACCATAGGCATTGAGCTCCCCATTTTTTATGTTTTTCCCTATCCGAATTATATCTGAGGATACTTTTTGAAACTCGTATCCTTTATCCCGCAAATATTTATACTTTACATCCGAGTTTAGCTCCTTAATCAGTTTATCCTGCAAACCGGAACCAAGATTCTTAGCTTTGCTAATTAACTTTTCCATAATTGAGTTTGTGTAGTTTCGAATCGACTCATTACCGGCACTATTTAAGCTTTCACTCATACCTGCAAACAGGCTATTAATGGACTGCACTTCTTCTTCTGTTAGAAAGGAATGCTTTTCCAGTTCATTATAGTGTAAGATACCCTTCCGATATTCCGCTTCCAGGTAAGAAAGATTGGAAACATCCAATCGTTTGGGATTCAGATTCATAGGACCTTTATAGCTTAGCTGTAAAGCTTCTTCTTTCCAGTTCATGATTTCAGGAATACTCGAAGTCGAAAGCCTTTTAGCAAGCTCCAATAAGGCTCCGAGATCCTGTAAATTCTCTTGTTGCCTTGTTCTGTTTATGCGGCTTTTCGATAGAATGTCTTTAATTTCTGAGTTTAAATCAGATTCCTGTTTGAAAGCATCTTCTTTTACTTGAGCGATTAATATAGCATAATCATATTCTAATAAAGATTTTTTTCTTTTGAGATAATTCTCCATAGCACTATAGGAATATATCAATTTACTTTCATTAAATGATGTTTCTGCATCTTTAAGATTTTCTTTATATTCCTTATAAAAACTCTCCCTGGCTTCTTCCCGGGTTCGAATACTTAAATGATAATAATACTCAGCATTTTCCAGCTCAGCGTTTGCTTTTTCACTTTCGTAGGAGCTATAATAGGATTCAGCCTTTTTATATTTCTCATTCAGGGCAAGAAAAGATTTCTTTTCTTTTTCAATCATCTGAGCCTGTAAGTTCTCCGCTTTTTGTAAATCCAGAGAGTTCTGCTTTAGCACAGGTAATTCCAGTTCTGCTAATCGAATACGCTTTTTATAAGCAAAACCTCCATCCGCTCCTTCTATTTCATTTTTCCAATAAACTTGTTCGGTTTGAAACCTCTCAATATCCGGCTCTACAACAGAAGCTTCTTCTCCAAATTCGGATTTAATCAATGAAGCAAGAACCAAAGAATCCTTCTCTGCAAGAAGATAGTTTTCTGCCCTTATACTTGAATTTAGAGCCTCTTCGGATAAGTGCATGGCTTTTTGATTACTTATAAGTTCCTGTTCTTTTAAAAGTTCAGCTTCTTCAATTAGCTCCTTTGCACTTTTAAAGTAAAAAGAATCCCTCTGTGTTTCAGCATACTGCTTTAGATCTTCCACTCTTTCTTCAGATTCCAGAATATCTTCTTTCATGCTTTTTGTAGAAGTTTCAATTTTACTTAAAAGACTTGTTTCACTCTCATTCGGCCCGTAGACTTTCTTATCCAATTCTTTTGCAGCTTCTTCCAACCATGTCAATTCTCTTCTTCTATAGGCTCGGAAGGCATCCTCCCATTCTTTTTGCCCCAGTCTGTATTCAGAATTTACATTTTCTCCGACTGAATTTGTAAAATCATCAAGTGTATAGCCATATACTTCTTCAATCCAAATATCTCTTTCCTTCACCTGAGCGGCAATCTCTTTGTTCATGCTCTCTGCAATTTCAGCTTTATAGTTTGTAAGACTTTCCAGACTGGAATCATAAATATTCAAGAAATCACTAACTTTCTTTTCTATACCGCTTAAAGCTATAGAAAGGTTGCGAAAGTTCTCAGCATAGGAAGAATACTTTTGCGACAAATTATTCCAGAATGTTTCATTCGCCTCTGCATTCCTATCTGTATAAGAATAATTGGTTTCTATAATTAGATCATTTCGGACATTTGCAGTCGAAACAGGAATCTGCCAGTCCATAGTTATCTTTTCTCCATAATACTTGAATTCGGAAGAATGAGTTCCTGCTTCGGTAAAATATCTCCACTCTCCACTGCCCGGATCCTTAGCTTTTAGTTGGCTGGACTGTGAGTCTATCCTGATATTTCCATTCAGAAAACGACTGAGATCCTGAGTTCCCGTTTTTCTTATAATACCTAATATTCTAATATTTTCCTGATACTTTATCATATCAAACCCGGTATTATCAAACCTGACATCATATACAGGCCCGTGAATCTCTTCCGAGAAACCATTATTAACTTCTGTATAATACCCGTATATAGGTATTTTATAAGAGTCTGTATTGTAATAATATCTCGTTCCTAAATACAGTTCTTTTGTGGAAGCATCCATATGCCAGCCAAGCATGGTTCCATCTTCTGTCATGCTCATAGCCTTATATGTGGGAGAATCAACTGTTCCGAAAGGACAGGCATCTTCAAATCCTTCTCTTCGAAGCGTTTCGCAATAGATTTTACTATAACCCAAATCTGTATTAAAATTTACCGTTTCTTCATGTATCTTTCCGGTGATGCTTTTCTCAGCCTTCCAGTATTCAGCTTTATTCGAAGCTTCTAATTTCTTTGTATCGTAATATTTTGATATTTGCAAAGATAGCTCTTCCAGAGAAGCACCGGAAGCTAAGGCTGTATTCAGACTTTCCTGTAATTGCAAATAATTTCCGATAGACTGCTTAAAGGCTTCCTTGTCTACTATAGCCTCATTTGTATCAACGGTAGATAACATCTGATTCATCTCACTTCTTGTATTTACCAGATAGGCCTGTAAGTCTTCTCGATTCTTCTTAAGTAAGAGTTCCAAATTTAGTTTATAATTCTTCCAATAATTAATCCTTTCTTCGATTCCGGTTTCCTGTTTTTCTTTTTCAGTTTCCAAATCCCCTATCAGTCGATTCCACTCCTCCATACCTTTTTGTATGGTTTGTAAAGATTCGTCTTCCCATTTCTTTCTTCTTTCCAGAAGTTCTGCTGCATTTTTTTCCCAGTAATCTTTTCCTAGATAATATTCTTCCGTAACTGTATCCGGCTGCATTTCTTTTGCTATAGAATCATCAATCGATAGAACTTCCTGGTCATAGGATTCTCCCTTTTCTTCTTCCCCTCCGGTGTGAAGATTTAAAAAGTTAGAAAATTCCCCGAGTATATACTGTTCCATTTCTGAGTTCCATTGCTTCAATAAAGCTTCTTTTTGAATTTTTAAAAAGTTAAGTATTTCCGAAGTATAAATTTCTGTTTCCATCCCGGTTTCGGTTGAAGGAATAGAGGAAAGTATCTGTTGAATTTCCCCTTCCAGGTCCTGATTCCAGTTTTCAAATAGTTTTGTTTTTGCTGTCTCCATACTTTCTTTCCAGGCTACTTCATTCTCTTCCAGATTCGCTCTTTCGATATGAGGCTTTACTTCATTTATAATATCCGGTTTGGTATATCTAAGTCCGGGTAAGTCATAAGCGAACATTCCAATATTCCAGAATAAATATATAATATAAACTAAATACTTCATACAGATTCTCCTTTATTACGAATCTGAAGATAAATATGCCGTATTTCTCTTACTTGAAAATAAAGAGGCTGCTTAAAAAGCAAAAGATTTCCAGTGCTTCTAACTATTTCAAAGGAATCCATATTCTCTTTGGAAAGAAGCTTATATTTTTGTTTTGAAGAAGAATTTAAACCGAATATAAATAAACCTTTCAAATGGAATTCACTCTTCTTTTGAATCTTATCCCGACCAATAGATAAAATTCGGAAAGTATCTATTTCCATGAGAAACTTCAATCCGATTTCTTCCATCTCAAGAGAGTTTTCCTGCATGGAATAAGCTGCAAAAGTATCAAGTCCCAAAGCCGGAATTGTCAGCTTATGTTCTCCGGCTAAAATTTCTGTTCCGATTAGGAACAGACCAAACGTGATGAGTATTTTACAAAGTATTCGTTTCATTTTTAATCCTTATTGAAAAATATTAATTCCGCTACTCTGCTTATCACAGTGAAGACTTGCAGCTTCTCGATTATACAAAGTATTATAATATACCCATGTACGAAGACCGGATTCTGCAAAGTAAGTACAGGAACCTACCCGTCCCGATTCAGGGCAATTATGATAATAGCTGTATTGATTCTTATTATTATCAGAGACACATTCTCCGCGGTTATACTCATTTGAGGTTTCTTTAGAAAAACTCATACAGCTTCCTGTTTCTGCATCCATACAGATTCCTCCACCCTGAGCGGCTTTCGAAACAAGAAGAAGTTTCCACAAAGACGAGGGGTCTTCCGAAGACTTAAGACCGAGCTGGTATGTCCCTGTCTGATTCGCGGTAAAAGAAAAAGCCTTCCGGGAGTATAGATTTTCATAGGAACTCAACTTCTCTCTTCCGAAATAAATATGAAGTTTATAGGGTAATTTAGAATCTGTTAATACTTCAAAGAGATATTTTTTTCCTCCTATCAGCTCAAAGGAATACAACAGAGAATTGTCTTCCAATTTTTCTATGTCTATATCCGTATCACTTTCAACAGGAACCCTTTGGTTTTTATTAAAACTCCCCGCATTTTCCTCCGACTGAGATTGAATACTCAGGAGTATTTCCAAAAGACTGTGATTCTCCTTTTTTAATTTACTACAGTTCAGGAAAAGAATGAGTAAGACTGAAAAAGACAGATAGCTTAGCAATTTTCGTTTCATAGTTCTTCCTTTGATTTTTTTTAAGGCTCTATATATAAAGGTTTGAAAAATGCAAAATGGAACAGGGTCTTCTAAAAAAAGTTTAAAAAAGTAGGGAAAATATCCACTTTCCATCCAAACTGGAGATTAAAGTATCCGGCTCAGGGAGAATGTCTTCAGAAAGCGACCATCGGTGGGTCGCTTGCATTTGCCCGGAAAAAATGAGGAGATACGTTGTAATAGTGTTTATTATTTTCGATTCTGTTCTCATTTATTTGTTGCAATCCAAACTTATTTAGTTTTAGTTATTTTTATGGCAAATAAAAAATGAAATCCGCAGGCACCGAAGAAAATGAAGGCTTACGGCCACCGGAAGTTTGAAGATTTTTTAAGGATATATTCATGATTACAGGGGAATTAAAATCACAAGTTGATAGAATCTGGGAGGCTTTTGCCTGGGGAGGTATCACCAATGCTTTAACTGTCATTGAGCAGTTTACCTACCTCCTTTTTCTACGCAGAATTGATGAAATCCAATTAGCCGATGAAGAAAATTCTGTTCTCTTAGGCATTCCACGGGAAGTAAAAATATTCTCCAGCAAGCAAAAAAATCTTCGCTGGCATTCATTTAAAAATAAAGACCCGGAAGCCATGTTTGAACTTTTCACAAAATCCTCTGTAGATAATCTTTCCGTTTTTGAGCACATGAAACAGGTGGGTAAATCCGGTGGAGCATTTGCCGAATTTATGGGACGGGCAACCTTTGTCATTTCAACTCCGAGACTTCTGGATCAGGTCGTGCAACTCATCGATAAAATCGACATGAAAGACCGGGATACCAAGGGTGATTTGTATGAGTATATGCTTTCCAAAATTGCTTCTGCCGGAAGAAACGGACAGTTCCGCACTCCACGCCATATTATCCGTCTGATGGTAGATATCGTAGAACCAAAAAGAGAGGACATCATTTGTGACCCGGCAGCCGGTACCTCCGGATTCTTAGTAAATGCCGGTGAATATTTTCGGGACAATCATAAAGATTGGTTTCATGATAAAAAGTTTAGAAAGCATTTTAGTGATACCATGTTTCATGGCCTTGAGTTTGATGATACCATGATTCGCATTGGTGCGATGAATATGGTCCTGCACGGAATAGAAAATCCCGATCTAAAAAAAATGGACTCACTCAGTGAAAATGCAAAACAGTATAGAGACAAATTTACTTTGATTCTGGCCAATCCTCCTTTCAAGGGCAGTGTGGACTATGATGGAATTGAAGGCTCCATTTTAACGATTGTTAAATCTAAAAAAACTGAGTTATTATTCTTAGGATTGATTTTACGTATGTTAAAAGTGGGTGGAAGAGCTTCTGTGATAGTACCGGATGGTGTTCTTTTCGGAAGTTCCACAGCACATAAGCAAATCCGTAAAGAGCTTGTGGAAAATCAAAAACTCGATGCGGTGATTTCTATGCCGAGTGGCGTGTTTAAACCCTATGCCGGTGTAAGTACAGCTATTCTCTATTTTACCAAAACCGGGACCGGAGGTACAGAAAATATCTGGTTTTATGATATGCAGGCGGATGGTTACAGTTTGGACGATAAGCGTAATCCTATTAAAGATAATGACATTCCGGATATTATACAACGTTTTTCTAATTTACCTAAGGAGAAGAAACGTAAACGGACAGATAAGAGTTTCTTAGTTCCCAAAAAAGAAATAAACGAGGCCAATGGCTGGGACCTATCAATTAATCGCTACAGAGAAGTTGAATACGAGGAAGAAAGCTATGCTCCACCATCCGAAATCATTGCTGAAATCGAAGCCTTTGATAAAGAACGAAATGAGACATTGAAGGTCTTGAAAAAGCTTTTGAAGTGAGGAACTTAGAGAATGAGTGATGATATTAAAATATTAAAAGATGTTTCTAACAAACTTATAGAGAATCAAATTCCATTTATGGTTACAGGCTCTATGGCAATGAACTTTTATATTGAACCGAGAATGACCAGAGATATTGATATAGTAGTTTATTTACAGCAGGAAGATATTACTATACTTGAGAAAATTTTTTCTGAAGTATATTATATTGATCCTGATGCTATCAAATTGGCTATTGAGAATAATAAAATGTTCAATATCATTCACAATGAAAGTATTATCAAAATAGACTTCATCCTGCGTAAAAAAACAGCTTATAGACGATTAGAGTTTGAAAGAAGGGTTAAAGTAGTAATAGAAGATTTTGAAACGTTTATGGTTAGTAAGGAAGACTTAATACTTTCCAAATTAGATTGGATGAAAAAATCTCAATCCGAAATGCAAAAACGGGACTTAATAAACCTTCTCTCTTCTAATTTTGATAAAGCCTATGTGAATGAATATAGTAAAGAACTCGGAGTTTATGAACTTTTACAGGAGTTAGAAAATGGATGATACCTCACCCGAAATACGTCAGATGCTAAGAGAACGTTATGCGAAACTTACCGGTGAAGAAAGGATGAAGCTGGGGTTTGCCAGTTGCACAGCAGCAAGAAAAATTGTATTGGCTTCTTTTCCACCGGGGCTCAGCAAAACAGAAATCAAAATCCGTCTTTTTCTGAGGTATTACGGTAATGATTTTTCTGAAGAAGAAAAAGAGAAGTTCATCCAGCATCTTCGGAACTTAGAGAAAAAGTGAGATGGAAAACTTATGAAAATCATCGGCAATAAGAAAGAAAGAACAGCCCTGGAGAATCTCGAAGTTCAGGAAAAATTGATTGCTGAATTAAAAAAGAATTCTCCCATTCAAAAGAAGAAAGGAAAGATTTTTAAATTTCGTACCTGGGAGGAACATTACCTATTCTCTCTCAAAAGGTATGTGGAACATTATGAATGAGATCCAAAGAGTTTGTTTTTTGCTAAAGAAGCATGATGTTAAGTTTGTAATTGTGGGTGCAAGAGCCTGTTCTTTTCATGGGTATGTACGCGCCACAGAAGATATTGACGTGTTAATTCAAAACGACAGAAAGAACATTCAAAATGTGATTTCCTGTATCGAGGAATTATATCCTCATTTAGAAAAAGTTACAGTTGAAGACTTTTTAGAGAATATTGTGATTAAAATATATGATGAACCCGAGTTAGACATTTTGCTCAGTGCCTGGTCTTTAACTTACGATGATGCAATGAAAGATGTATGTATTTTAGAATTAGATAAATTAGAAATTCCATATTTGGGTCTGGATTCTTTAATTAAAAGTAAGCAAACAGAAAGAGAGCAGGACAAATGGGACCTTAAAATTCTAATGGAATTGAAAAAGAAAAAGGGCTAAACTGATATAGGAATTATAGGTAAATCAAATGACCTTATACAATAATAAATACCGCGTCGAATCAGCAAGGTTAAAAAATTGGGATTATTCCCATCCGGGGTATTATTTTATCACCATTTGCACGAAGAACCGCGAACCCTATTTGGGTAATATTTTTAATCATCAAATGATATTATCCACCATCGGACAAATCATCCACGAGGAATGGTACAGAACCATTATCATGCGACCCAATGTATATCTGGACGAATTTATCATCATGCCGGATCATATCCACGGCATCATCCAAATTGATTATCCCCGCCCCCGTCGTGGGGATTCATTGCCCCGTGGGGATTCATTGCCCCGTGGGGATTCATTGCCCCGTGGGGATTCATTGCCCCGTAGGGATTCATTGCCCCGTGGGGATTCATTGCCCCGTGGGGATTCATTGCCCCGTGGGGATTCATTGCCCCGTAGGGACGCATTGTCCCGTAGGGACGCATTGCAATGCGTCCCTACGGGGATTGATACCATCCATCATTATTCATATATGTACATTCAAAATATATCCAATATCATCCGGGGGTTTAAATCCAAATCCACGCGACGGATTCATGAAACCATAAACCCAAATTTCCAATGGCAATCCCGGTTTTATGACCGCATTATCCGCAGCCAACGGGAACTGGAAAATGTGCGTCGGTATATCCGGGATAATCCTGCAAACACAAACAAAAAGGAATTATAGGAAGATAATATGCAAATAAACAACCACAATCGGTTCAACCCGGTAGATACGCATTGCAATGCGTATCTACCGGGTTGCAATGCGTATCTACCGGAAAAACCAACCATTCAAATACCACAATTCCACCCACGATGGAAATCCAAAAATCCTGTTCAAACAACGGGAGGTATGAAATGAAAGATTTTAGTTTGGTACAGAATTTAAGTACATTACGTAAACTACCAAAAACATGGGTTATTAAAAATTTTGAAGAAGTTTTAGAAGATAATTCTGCTGGCAATTTTAAAATACCTAAATCAAAGTTTGAAAGTTCTGGAAAGATTCCTATTATTGATCAAGGTAAAAATAAGATTGCAGGTTACCTTTCTGATGAAAAAAAAATAGTAAAATCAGAACCTCCTTATATAATTTTTGGAGACCATACAAGAATTTTCAAATATATAGATTTTAAATTTGTTATGGGTGCTGATGGTGTTAAGGTATTACAAGATAAAGAAAGAAACAATTACACAAAATATATTTATTATTTTTTATCTCAATTAAATATTCCAGATACTGGATACAATCGACATTTTAAATATTTGAAAGATATCAAAATCCCCCTGCCGCCCCTCGATGAACAAAAGAAAATCGCGGCGATACTGGATGCGGCGGATGAGTTCCGGCAGAAGACCAAAGCACTTCTCACCAAATACGACGAGCTGGCCCAGAGCCTATTCTTAGACATGTTCGGCGACCCGGTTGTGAACCCCAAAGGCTGGGAGGTTGTAAAGTTTTCAGAAGTGGGGAAACTGGATAGAGGAAAATCAAAGCATAGACCAAGAAATGCCCCTGAACTACTTGGAGGATCCCATCCCTTAATTCAGACAGGAGATATAGCAAATAGTGGAATATTTGTAAAAACTTATGATTCGACTTATTCAGATATAGGATTAGCACAAAGTAAAAAATGGCCTTCAGGAACTTTATGTATTACTATTGCAGCTAATATTGCTAAAACTGGAATATTAACTTTTAATGCATGTTTTCCTGATAGTGTTGTTGGATTTATTCCAAATGAAAATACTAATAATATTTACGCTCATTTTTGGATGTCATTTTTACAAAAAATTCTCGAAGAAACTGCACCTGAATCTGCACAAAAAAATATTAACTTAGCAATTTTAAGAGACTTGGACTACCCTCTCCCACCCATCGAGCTTCAAAACCAATTTGCGGAACGGATTCAAGAAATTGAATCCCAGAAAGCAAATGCGGAGGCTTCCCTTCAAAAAGCCGATGATCTATTTAACTGTCTCTTGCAAAAAGCCTTCAAAGGAGAACTTACCTGATATGTCGAACTTTGTTTTTCTCCAATCCGCCTGGCCCACAATTTTTGCTGAGGCAAAAGAAGCCGAAAGACTTGCGCTCCTTTCGCCCAAAGCCAGTGCCATTCTTGCCCGTAGTGCCCTGGAGCTGGCTGTCAACTGGATGTATGACCATGACAAGAAACTCACCAGGCCCTATTCCGACAATCTTTCCGCTCTTATTTTCGATGCCAATTTTCAAGAAATCATCCGCCCGGCCAGGCTCTCCCGGGAAATTGAACTTATCCGCCGTTATGGAAATTCCGCGGCCCACGGCAGTAGCATCACCGAAGAACATTCCATTGTCTCTGTCAAAAACCTATTTCGATTCTTAGGTGCTTTTCATTTTTGCTACTCTCTGCAAAAAACCAGGCCACCCGCGTTTTCTCTCTCCCACATTCCCGATGGCAAGAAGGAACAGGAAACTCTCAAAAAGCTCAAAGCTTTAGAACAGGAAAAAGAACAACTTCAGGCAAAAGAAGCCGAAGAGCGCAAAAAACAACAGGAGCAGGCAAGGGAAAATGAGTCTTTACGCAGGGAATTAGAAAGACTAAAACAAGAAATCGCAGACAGAAGAGAAGAAAGAAACAAAGAAACCGACCCGATGCAGGTGGTTCCCGTTCTTGTAACCGAAAAAGAAACACGCGAGCGTTTTATCGACCTCCTCCTTCGGGATGCAGGCTGGGAGCATTTGCAAAAGGGAAAGGATCTGGAATATAAAGTAACGGGCTTGCCTAAAAGCGTAAACCCTTCCGGCACGGGCTATGCGGACTATGTTCTCTGGGGAAAGGACGGCAAACCTCTTGCTGTCATCGAAGCCAAACGAACCATGCTACATGCAGAATCCGGCAGACATCAGGCTGAACTCTATGCCGACTGTCTGGAAAAGATGCACGGACAGAGACCGATTATCTTCTATACCAATGGTTTTGAAACCTATCTCTATGATGATACTTTCTATAGCGAAAGACAAACCCAGGGCTTTTATACACAGGATGAACTACAACTTCTCATAGACAGACGTCTGGATAAAAAAGACCTGCGAAACTTTTCAGTAAATCATAATATTATCAATAGACCCTATCAGTTAGAAGCCCTGCGAAGAGTTGCCGAAGCCTATGTGATAAGCGACAGGAAGGGAAATCTCAAAGGCTTTAAAAGAGAAGCCCTGCTGGTAATGGCGACCGGAAGCGGCAAAACCCGGACGGCAGCCGCCATTGTAGATATGTTATTCAAATGCAATTGGGTGAAAAGAGTCTTATTCTTAGCTGACAGAAACGCCCTTGTCACCCAGGCGAAAAAAGCGTTTAATAATCATTTACCCGAATTGTCTTCCATTGATCTAACCAGGGATAAGGTCAATTTGGAAGCAAGACTTGTTTTTTCTACTTATCCAACGATGATGAATCAAATCGACCACACGAGAATAGACAATAAGCGTTATTTCGGAGTAGGACATTTTGATCTCATCATTATTGATGAAACCCACAGGTCGGTCTATCAGAAGTATAAAGCCATCTTTGAATATTTTGATTCTTTACTATTAGGACTTACTGCTACACCCAAAAAAGACTTTGATAAAAATACCTATTCCCTCTTCCAAATCGAAGATGACAACCCTACCTTCGCCTACGAATTAGACGCAGCCGTCAAAGACAAATATTTGGTGCCAGCCAAAGCCTACAGTGTTCCCTTGAAATTCCAGAGAGAAGGCATTAAATACCACGAGCTATCCGAAAAAGAAAAACAGGAATATGAAGAGAAGTTCGGCGACCCATCAAACGAAGAAGCACCGGACAGCATTAGCAGCGAAGCATTAAATAACTGGTTATTCAATCAGGATACGGTAGACAAAGTTCTTGAACATCTGATGAAAGACGGGATAAAGGTCGAGGGTGGAGATAAAATCGGGAAGACGATTATCTTTGCTAAAAACCATAACCATGCCGAGTTCATCAAGAAACGATTTGAAAAGAACTATCCGGAATACAGCAACAAGTTTTTACAGGTAATTGACAACTACATAGAGAAAGCAGAAGATCTCGTAGAAAAATTTAGTGATGAACACAGTGAAAAAGATCCACAAATCGCCGTATCCGTAGATATGATGGATACCGGTGTAGATGCACCGCGAGTGGTAAATCTGGTCTTTTTCAAACTGGTACGCAGCGTCACCAAGTTCTGGCAGATGATAGGCAGGGGCACAAGGCTCTGTCCTGATTTATTTGCTCCGGGTGTTCATAAGAAAGAATTTCTTATTTTCGATTATTGTGAAAACTTTGAATTTTTTGAAGCAAAGCCGGAAGGCTATATCAGCAAAAATGTAAAATCGTTACAGCAACAAATATTTGAGGCCAAAGCCAGAGTCCTGGTAATTATCAACCAGAAGACAGAAACCACGGAAGAAGAGAAGCAAATCAAGGAACTTTATGCAAAGGAACTACAGCACATCATATCGACTCTGGACGAGGATCGCTTTATCGTGCAAAAGCAATGGAGATATGTGAAAGAATACAGCTATAAAGAAAAATGGTTAAACCTAAACAAATTAGACCTGTCAATCATCAGTGAACATCTTTCCCATTTAGAACCTCCGCAAAAAGGCGATGATGATAAAGCCAGAAGATTTGATGTATTGGTACATAGCAGTATGCTTTACTTACTGGAAACAAATAGTCTCAGCCAATACACAAATAAAATCGCAGGACTGGCAAAAGAGCTGGAAAAAAAAGCCAATATACCCCAGATAGCAAAGCAAATAGAACTTATTCAATCCGTCCAAACCGATGCTTACTGGCAAAAGGCTCATGTGCACAGTCTGGAAGAACTTAGAAAATCCATCCGAAGTTTGATAAAATATTTGGACCCGGAAAAGCAGGAACCAATCTATACAAACTTTAAAGACAAATTAGATACAACAAGAATAGATGAAAAATATCCCTTAGATATTTATACCAGCCTGCAATCCTATAAAGACAGGGTAGAAAGCTATATTCGAAATAACAAAGACCACATCACAATCTATAAACTCCGGCATAATGAATCTATCACAGAGCACGACATAAATGCTCTGGAAAGAATACTTTTTACAGATGATGTAGCAGGAAGTAAAGAGCAATTTGTTCAGGAATACGGTGAAAGGCCTTTAGGAGTTTTCATTCGCAGTATCACCGGTTTGGAAACAGAAGCCCTGAATCAGGCCTTTGCCGAATTTTTACAGGCCGGAAACCTGAGAGGTGATCAGATGACTTTTGTGAAAACGATTATCAACTATCTGGCAAAAAATGGTACATTAGAAAAAAGAGTACTAAACGAGTCTCCCTTCATCGACATAAATGATGGAGGTCTATCCGGAGTTTTTCCCAATAGGGAAGATGCTATAAAAGTCGTGAAAATAATCGATGCGATAAATGGAAATGCTGATGTGGCTTAATTATATTGATTTTATAATCTAAAAAAGGAGTTCTATATGTTTTTAAAAAAGTTATTCAAATACATTTTTATTGCGGTTTCTGTTGTTATAGCAATCTTTAGCTTCCTCCTCTTCAGTGTTGCTATTGATGAAATACAAAAAGGCAAACAGGCTTCCGGTTTCACTCTATTGTTTTTGACTCTCCTTATCCTTTCCGGTATTGGCTATTCCATGCTGCGCTTATATACCCGGGTAATGGGAAGTGACCCGGATTCTGCGATGCTTAAAGGTAAAGAGTTTGCTTATAAAAAATTCAGAGAACTTTTTCCCTATCGATTTGAAAAAATTACTCCACAAGAAAATCCCAAACAGTACACGAGAGAAGAGCTTTCTTCGGGAAGAGAAAGTTCTCCGGGTGACATAGCTACATCCGCGGCCATAAAAACAGAAGAGAAATTGAATGTTGAAATAAAAATCAGTTCTCCTCTGAATATAAAACCCCCTAAAGTTAAAAACTTTTCCCGTACTGACTGTAGTAAAAAACTTCAGGAGCTAAAACTTATAGAAGAGGACAAACTAAAAACAGAGTTGGAAAAACTTCCACTGGCAGATAAATTGAAACAAAACTCTCAGAGTAAATACGGAGAGAGTGGCTATACTTCAGCCCTAAAACATTTCTTGAAAACCTCGGTAGAGTTAAATGCAAAAAACCATGAAAAACTTTTTTCGATTATCGAAGAAGTAAAAAATCTATTTGAAATAGAAGCCAATATAAAAGTTTTTAAAACCAAAGAAGGCATGGGAGAAAATGCCTTTATTATCTCAGATAAGAAAGAGATTATTTTAGGCTTTGCCGATAATATTTTAAACCTGGTAGATGATGAAGATGAAATCAAGACTATTATCGGTCATGAGTTCGGACACTATGTATTCAATCATAATCAGAGTTTCTTACACAATTACATTTTACGCATGTTTAATCCTCAATATGAAAGTGAACGCAGCGAAGACGAAATACGAATTATTCAATCAGAAGAAGGCTTTGAACTTTTAAAGTTTTCAATGTTAATCAGCCAGATCCAGGAGCTAAATGCGGATAGACTGGGGTTATTTGCCAGTAAAAACTTTCAGGCCAGTGTACAGGCCATTATGAAACTATCAGCCGGAAATGTAGATAAATTTGGTTCTTATGTAATTGATGACTATTTGAACCAGGCAAACAACTTATTGGAAACCGGCTCCTATTTTGAAATTTCAGATGTTTTGAGAACTCATCCCTTAGAAGTATTTCGTGCCAAAGCCCTGGAATATTTTTATAACACGCGGATGTTTTTTACGGATACAAATATAAAAGCAAAATATAAAAAAAATACCATAAACCAGAATCTTTCAAAGTTAATTCCCTTAGACGCTTTAAACAAAGAGAGACTTCTCAATTCTAAAGGAAATGAAAAGGAAGAAGGAGAATACTACCTTGTGATGGTAATCGGTGCTTTATTTGTTTCTTTTGCGGATGATGATTTTTCTAAAGAAGAGAGTGAATTCTTAAATTCCTCCTGCAGAAAGTTCGGGCACAATAAATACTTCCTGGATAGAATATCCGATCTATTAGAAAAAAATGATACAGAACTATTTTTAAGGGAAATGGAAGGTTTATTGGAAAAATTCAAAACGGCACCTTCTGCAAAAAAAACATCGATTATCAAACACCTGATCGAAGCCATGAAAATTGATGGAAAAATCGAAGAAGTCGAATTTAAAACCATTCGTACCATTTCAGAAGATATGAATGCTTTAGAAGAATATGAAAAAGAAATCAAACTCGTTTTTGGAGTATAAGATATGTTTAATATTCTATTAATTAATCTTGAAAAGCTAAATCCAGCCTTCCGTTTATTCCTCTTTAAAAAATTCTTTTCTTGGCATAAAATACGGATCAAATGCAAAGGTAATAAACAAAAAAAGAGAAAAAAGGGTCGAATATAAAATCGTACAGAAAATAGCAAGAACTATCATCACCTGGTATTTAATAGCAATCAGAGGACTTGAACCTCCCAATATTTGACCTGTCATCATTCCGGGTAGAGACACAAGACCCATACTGGCCATACTTCCCGTGATAGGAGCAATGGCTGTGGATATGCTTTCTCTAAATGTATCATGCAGAGCCTGATTCTTACTGGCTCCCAGGGATAATTTGTATTGGTACAGAGGCATATTCTTTTCTAAAAGCTGAAAAAAAGTACGTAAAGCAACAATGCTGGCATTCAGACTATTTCCTAAGAGCATTCCTCCGAGGGGAATAAAATACCTTGCTTCCCAAATTTTTGTAAGCTCCAGAACAAAAAAATGCATAAAGCTAATCATGATTACCTGGGGAATAAGATTGGCAAGATAAACCAGGGGAAAACTCTTTAGGAATCGTAGATTTGCATTAGAACTAATAGAATGAGAAGATACTAATACCATAAAAAGAAAATATAACAGATTCAGAATGTAATTATCATATTGAAATAAAACTGTCAGATAGAATCCGGCAAAGCTAAGTTGAATAGCCATACGAACAATAGCCAAAAGGGATGCTTTCCACTTTTTAATTCGCAAAGTATACAACAAGATAAAGAGCGGAATAAGAAAAATAAAAAAATACAGAAAATTTAGAACAGGAAAATCGAAAGCTGTTTTCACCAGCTTAGTTCCTTCCAATTCATGGTTTTAGGAGATTTATCATGACTTGAAAACAAAATACAACCTTCATATTGATTTAGTAGATCTTCCACTACTTCTCTGACCTTTTTATCCAAACCGGCACTTAATTCATCTAAAAAGAGAATTTCTCTTTTTAACAAAAAAGCCAGTATCAAAACAACACGTTTTCGTTCTCCTACAGAAAGTTTGGAGAGATTCTCAGAAAAGATATTTCGTTCTCCAAATAGTTTCATAGCCATGCTCTTTTTCAGATTTTCATCACAAGAAATCAGCTTATTAGCTTTATAATTAAATACTTCTTCATAAAACTCATTGACCGTCTTATCTATAAGTGGGGGTTCCTGAGGAATAAATGAAATCAGGCTTCGAATTTGCATTATATTAGATTCCTTTAATTCTATTCCCTGAATATACACAGTACCGGAGGAAGCTTTTTCAAAACCCAATAATATTTTAAACAGGCTCGATTTTCCACCACCAGATTTGGCTGTTAAAAGTATTTTTTCACTTTTATAAACTTCAAAACTTAAATTATGAAAAATTTCTCTTTTTTGAAAATGTAAAGATAACTCCCGAATGGATATTTCTGCTTCCATAAGACTTTTAAAACATTCTATATATATACCATTTTCCATCTACTCTTATAAAATAGGGATTGTTTAATTCATAAGCCAGTGTTTTATTATCCTTAAATTCCAACTTCAGTTCACAGGCTTCGTCTCCATCAAAATAGTAATGAATGATAAGTCCACCGGAATATAAAAGAAGCTCTCTAACCGTCCGTACATCCTCAGTCTGTTTGACTGCTACTAATTTTTCACGATTAAAAAAATAGGTTTCAAAGTAGGAATCTTTAGAACTCAATTCGGTTTCAAGACGTTTCCTATCCCAATGAGCTTTTAAATCTACATAGATTCCTTTCTTCGGATGGCTGAGTTCCAAGAGTATATTTAGATTTTTATTGAATACCCCCTGAAGCACTTTGTTTAAAAGTTCATCAATTTCTTTTTTATGCTTGGAAGATTCTTCTTTTTTTAAGCTTCTTCCCGTTATAAAAACTTTATCTGCTTGTAAACTTATCTCTTCCGGTTTATATACTTTTAGGTCCTTTCCGGTACAGGAAAAAAGCACAAAAAAAGAAACAAATATTAAATAATACATATATACTCCTTTTATAATTAATAACTACTCGTAGCGGTTAAATAAAACGAATTATAATTAACAACTACTATCTGGGGAAGCTTTCCCACAGGAATGGCTGAAATGCCCCTACCGACTTCTCTTACATAACTGATAGATATTGAGTTTCCTCCCGTATAAAAACCAAGACCGAAAGTATACCCTTTTAAATTTACATATTCATCCCTTAAACCAGGCCCTTTAATAAAAATATTACTATCTACATGCATTCCATCGAGACCGGCTGTATCTTCATAGATCATCTTCAAGGCCCCCTGTATCCAGCTAAATTTGGTATTATTTGAATTATTCGTATAAAAGCCGGCTCTAAAAGCAATAAATTCAGATAAGAAAATTTCAGTACCCAAAGCATAGTTCAAAGTGCTTTCTCGATAAAGTTCATTTTTATTTGTATTAGAAATACTGTAGAAACCGGCAGAATAATCATATCTGAATATATTTTTCTTAAAAGAACTTGTATAAATCAAATCAAAAGACAAAAGAAACCTCGTACTAAAGAAATAAGCAAGTCCCGAACGAATAGTAGTTAAATTTGGAAGTTCATAAATTTCCGGAGAAGATAAAATCACAAATTGATTTATTGCACTTGTAGTAAAGTTTTTATTCCCTTCAGATATTATCAGTATATTATCCATACCTATAGAAGTATTAACACTATTACGACTACTATAATTACCGGTAGTATACTTTTGATGCCTCAAAGATAAACCTAGAGACAACTTGTCTATTAGCATATATTGAAAACCTACTATAGGAGTAAATGCATAGGCTTTTTTCTTCTCCTGTTGAGTAACGTGCGAAATGCTTCCCGTTTCATATTCCTGCTGTATATGCAGAAAGTTTGAAGAACTTGAATATAAATAGTGAAAACTGAATCCCAGAGAAAATCTATTCGAGAATTTATAGGATAAGCTCGGACCTCCAAAAATTTCAAAATTCTCTTCCCGCAAAGTTGCATTGATTCTTGTTATTTCCCTCTCGAATAAAGGAAGGTTTATCTGGTCAGCTTGATCAAAATTCTCGGAAACAGAATTAATAACAGAAAAACCGAAGTTCCAATTCCCGTAAGCTTTTACAATTCCAATAAAATTTGGTAAATAATTTTTAGAAGCCCTATCATAGTCCTGTTGAGGACCGAACATATCTTTAAGATAGACATTTTGCATCTTATAACTACTGGCATTTATAGAAATATAGTTTTTATCACTGAAAGAAAGGCCGGCAGGATTATAGTACATGCCTGACACATCATCAGAAATAGCGGTAAAAGCACCGCCCATACCCGGAGCTTTCTCACCAAATAGACCTTTAATGTTATAATAATCCTGTGCCGAAGCGGAAGTATAAAGAAAAAGTATAATTGCAAAAAGAAAAACTCTCATTATTTAATATCTGCTTTTAATAACTGGGCTTTTTTATCATTCGGGTAGTAATGTAGAATTTTATCAAGTGTTTTAATAGACTTATCTTTTTCTTTTAATTCCAGGTAAATACTCAAAAGATGGTAAAGAACTTCTTTATCATCGGGTTTTCGGAGTTTAAGTTTATTCGCATAAAATAATGCTTTCGGATAATCTTTTATAATCAAATAGTTTTTCGAAAGTTCCAGAATGGCTTTTTCATCCCAGGGATAAAAATTAATATATTCTTCTAATTTTATCGCAGCATCCTTGTAGCGATTATTATCCTCAAGATAGCTTACAATAGCTCTACTGGCCTGTGTCAGTAAAGGAAGCAACATTTCAATACTATTTAATATATTTAATCCCTCTTCTTTTCCTTTTTGTAATAGTTCAATTCCCTGTTCAAGAAGTTTCCTATCTTTTTCATTCACAACCTGCTCACTCCTTCCATAATAGGAGATCTTCAATAAGCTTAGATCATCAGTTATTTCCCCAACCTCCAGCAAGGCTTTGTAAATTAACTCCAATTTTCCCTGCCCTTTTTCTATCATAGAAAGAAATAAAGTTTCATCTTCATTCATTACCAGAACATCACCCATTTCAATCTTGAGATCATCCCTTCCATCTGAACCCATTATTATTACATCATCCTTATTTAAGGTAAAAGTGGAAACCTGTATAGGATTATATAATCCCGGAATTCCAACTTTACTCAAAGACAATTCCGTATCTAAAAAAGAAGCCTTATCATCCCTATATAAACAGATAAATGGATGTTCTGCATTGATATAATACATCATTCCTGTCTCAACATCGACAAGTCCCATTACAATAGAAATCAGCATGGAACAATCGAAGGACTCAAAAACATTCTGTAATTCAATAAAAGCTAATTTTAACCATTCCTCCGGACTGACTTTTTGCATTTCTTTAAGAAGTCTGGTTCGGGAAAGGATAGATTTAAAAACAACACCCAAAACAATAGCTCCTCCTGCTCCCTGTATGGACTTGCCCATTGCATCTCCATTTATAAACACTGCATATTCTTTTTCTTCCAGATAAATACTATCTGATATACAAATATCTCCTCCGATTTCATGTTCTTTTCCTTTAAATTGAAATTGTTTTTTTTGTTTCAGTAAAAACTCGATTTTTAAATTTGCTTTTTTATTTACATTAGACATAAGAGGTTTAAAAAGCAAAGTGGTTAAGAAATAATCTCCATCCTGTTTTTCTTTTAAATTTTTTATTTCTTCAAACGAATGCTGCAATTCCCTTGTTCTCTTCTCCACTTTACGTTCCAGGTTCTCGTTCAAATCCTCAACTGTTTCATACAGGTTTAAAAACCGATTAGCCAGAACCACGGCAATTCCTACGATAAACGAAAAGAACGCATATTTGGCTAAGTATATAGAATAATTTAAAAACATAGAATTGGCTATATCATAAATAACTACAATAATGTACATACTCAAGCCAATCAGGAGAGCCATCGCATTTTTATTTTTTAACTTTATATGTCGAATAAGAACGCTAAAACCATAAGGAACACTGAGCAAAGCACTAATCTGCCAGGCAAGTAATAGATATTCCGTAAAATAAGCAGGAGCAAATAGTACAGCCATAGAAAGAATTAAAGAAATAAAAAGACAGAACTTGCTAAATAAACTTATTCTTCTTTCAAATAACTGATCAATAAAGATGTATATAAGGGTATTGGCATAGAAGAGAAAGAAATACTCCATTCGCTCTATGTACATAGAGTCAAGCCCCCGGTAATCAAGAGGAATTCCAATACGACAGATAAAGTAAATAAATATATCAATAGAAAGCAAAGCATATGTTAGGTTATATACTTCCTGCCTGCGTTTAATAAATAAGAAAAGGTGATAAAAACCGAAGGCAAGATATAAAAACGTTAAGATAGTTCCGGCCCAATCTCGACTTTCATACTCAGCCACAGCATGTTCGGTAATATGATACCCATCCTTATAATAAAAACCGGTGCCTGAATACCTTGGATCACCGGAGATTCGTATCAGGAGGAAATTTTTTCCTTCAATAAATAACAACTTGTCTATAGGCCAGTTATGATGCCGCAAAGCTCTGTAAAATGTCATTTGCCCATCTTTAAACTCCCCTTCCTTTGCAATAAGCTTTCCATTCATATAAATCGAAAAAGCAGAGCCAATGTAGCTTAAATGTATAGTGGGGTGAGAAACTTTTTGTAAAAACTCTTTCGTAACATTTATTTCTGTAAAAAAAGCATAATCAATAAAAGTTTCGTTTCCTTTATGCAGGCTTCTCACTGTAATCGGAAACTTTACCGGCTTCCAATTCGAATCCGGAAGCTTCATCCGAAGAAAATTATCAGAAAAAACAGGGTTATAATACCAGGTTCTCGGCTTACAGGTATAGGTATCTGTTTCACAGTCCTGTATTAAATTAATAGAGGGAACAGCCCTTAGAGTAAAAAACGAAGACAAGAATAAAAATAAAAGTATGAATAAAGATTTCATAGCCATCTTCCCATTTGTATTATATATTAATTAAGAAGACTGCAAGAAATTTATTTATCTTTTCTGAAAAGTTTTAAAAACCTTAATTAGCTGATAAAAACTTTCTTCTTTACAGGCAGCTTCTATACAGGTAATCATAGAAGGAGATGAATACTGAAATATCTCCTGAAGATTCATTTCATTAATTCCTCCGATACAGGTAATAGGAATCGGACTAATCTTTATAGCTTCTTTTATTATTTGAGTACCCAGTACCGGATATGAAGTCTTTTTAGACGAGGTTGGAAAAATAGGTCCGAAGCCGGTATAATGCCAGAGGGAAGTATCTAATTCTTCTAAATCCTTTAGAGAATGAGAAGAGGTTCCCCGAAGGCAGGTATTTTCCTTCAGAGAATCTTTCTCTTTTGGGCTCAAAGCTTCGTATTCTTCTTTTCCAAGATGAAAGCCAAAAGCCTTTAAGCGAATGGCCAGCTCATAAAAATCATTGATAATAATTGGAAACGCAGTGCTTTCTTTAATTTTAAGATAAGTCTTTTCATAATCTGTCTCGCTTAAGTCTTTCGCTCTAAGCTGAATAAAAGGAATTACCTCTTTATAAGCTTCCCAGGTTTTTAAAACATCTTCCCATTTGAGTCCCTCTCTGTTTAAGAAGGAGAAATCAAGAATAGGATATAATCCGGGAATTTCAGAAAACATCAGCCTCCTCCAACAAACTTGATCAATTCTAATTCATCGTCTGCCATTAACTCGGTTTTTTCCCAATCTTCTCTGGGTATAATATCTCCATTCTTCTCAATTGCAATGGTAGATGGATTAATTTCCAAAGAATTCAGAAGAGACAGTAAGTTTTTTTCTTTGAGGGTTTCGAGAGAATACAACTTTCCGTTCAGTAACACCTTCTCCTCCAATTAGAGTAATTGACGTATGAATTGTTTCCTAAAATGCTGTAAGAATGAAATCACTTTTTCATATTTTTATTCTAATTTTTTCTCTTTTTCTGTTCTCATCCTGCTCTTCTCGGAAGGATGATAGTCTGGAAAAGTCAATTTTTACATTTTTGATAAGCTGCACAGGAGGGAGTAAGGAAGCCTGTAAGAATAGTTGTGCCGGACAGTGTGGTTTAAGTGCCGACGCGGTTACGAACACTCTTTACCCCTGCGTTCAATCCTGCCATTCCAATTGTGACACGGTCTGTGATTTTTCGATGAACTTGATGCTCTATCTGAATAAATAAGACTGGCTTGAAAGCGAACCACCGATGGTTCGCCTTCGGGGAAAATGAGATCTTATATTCTCACTCTACTTTTTTGATTTTTAACACTTTTCCGAGCACTAAAGCTGTAAAGCCGGAAAGGAAACTGAGTAAAGCACCCATTTTCATTTCTTTTTCATAAGCAATAAGGATTCCTTTAAATTCCTCTCCTTTCAGGGCTGCCGGTGGTTCTCCAAAAGCTACAGTCGTTACAAAAATAGCCACAGTGAAGCCTATAGCCGCCACTACCCCCAGGACAAAGAGTTCCTTATAACCTGTATGATCAGGGAAAGCCATTTTAAATACCTTGTTTCCAATCATGGAAAACAGGAAAATACCAAAAGTTTTTCCAAAAAAGATAGAAGAAATGGTAATTGCTGTTCCAAGACCCGCTGCTTCTGCCGGAACTCCTGCATTCGCCAGACCGAAAAAGAAAAGACCTATGTCTACGGGAGATTTAAAGAAGTGTTCAAAGGCATTAAGAGTATCATGCTCTTCTTCCATTTCTTCCGAATCAAAAAATTTATCCTCTCCATCAATGGCTGCCGGCATAAAGGGTACTATAAACACCAGGGCCAAACTGGAATGAACCCCGGTATATAAAAGACCGAACCAGGCCGGAATTCCCCCTAAAAGTACATAGGGCCAGAAGTTTTTTACATTCATCTTACGAAGACCGAAAGCCATTGCCATTCCCAGGGCCAGAAGACCGAGATACATCACTTTAATATCAGAGGAGTAAAAAATGGCAATAATTCCCATCCCGATAAGGTCGTCTAAAACAGCCAGAACCAGAAGGAAAGTAACAGCCGGGTGACTGGCTCCAAAGACAATCTTAGCAAAAAGCCAGGAATAGGCTATATCAGTAGCTGTAGGAATCGCCCAACCATGAAGCATGGCTGTTTGTGCATGTCCCTGTTTAAAAAGTAAAGCCAGAACCACAAACAGAGTGGCAGGACCTACAACCCCTCCGATAGTTCCGATAACCGGAAGGGCTGCCTTGTCAAAAGAGGAAAGCGAACCTCCCGGCAAGAAAGCTTCGGTAACTTCCTTCATCGCGATTCCGAAGAAGAACACCATAAAAATATCGTTTACCACAAAATGTATACTGCTATGTTTGAGGTTTGAGATAAGATCATGATGAACAAAACCGTGGTATGAATCGTAATTGATGTTCGCCCAAAAAAGAGCAAGCAGGGATCCCACAATTAAAAAGGCAGAGTATTCAAATAAAATACCTATCGGCCTGGGTAAATTTTTAGCACTCATTTATACCTCCTTGTATTGGTATGAAATTATTTGTTTCAATCAATTTATTTTCCAAGATTGAATTGAACAACTGCTTTTACTATACTAAAAAAATTATTTTTCTCCTATCTTTTTTTAGGATAAGGATATTTCTACTTTCGGTAAGAGTAAAATAATCAAAAATAATTTAGAGTTTTAGAATGTACTTATTTAATTTAAACTGAAAAAGCTATAGTATCTAAAAACTTTTTCGTTTGACAGCTTTTGTATAATAAATTCAGTTTAGCTTATGCCGGTATCGAAACAGCAATCTACAAGTTCCCACACAGCCGAAAGAGTAGCCGCTTTTATCTTTGGTGTAGTGTTTGTCCTTATCCTCTTGTTTGTAGTAATATTTTTAAAAGAACCTACAGAGTTCCAAAAAAATATCATTACAATTGTTCTCGCACTGGCCGGAGCGGGAATCGGTGCTATGCTTCCGGGTTCCTTGAATGTAAATGCGAGCGGAATTGTCAAGGCAGGTGGAGCTATAGCCGTTTTTGTAATTATCTATTTTTTTTCCCCGGCAAGCCTCGTTATCCCACAAAAAACAGATACAAGAGAAAACGTGCCAACAATTAAGGAAACAGGTAAACCTCAAATCGAAGAAAAAACAAATGAGCCCATATCGAAAGAAAGATATAACGAACTTGTAACCGAATTTTATAAGCTTACCAGTAAGTTCAATGAAATTGATACAAGCCCTGCCCTAAGCCTTGATGTAAAAAATAAATCCAAAGCCCTGCTTGAAGAAATTCAAAAACTTGATACGGAAAAAGAAGGTTACGGAATCCGAATTGAAAAATCGTATATAATTACCAGCTTATATTATATGTTGGCTTCCCTACAGGAAGAATCTAAAGAAAGAAAAATTTTAGCTTCTCAATGTATACAGTATTCCAAAGATAATCTCTTGCAAATTCAAAAACTTCAGGATCTGGCGAAAAACGGAGATGAAAACTCTAAAAAAGTATACCAGTGGTTACTTGAAGAAAATATAAAAGAGAGAAGTATTTACTTTTACGCTCTGAGCCTTGCTATTCAAAAACTGGCAGGTGAAAATATTGAAATCAAAGACATTCAAAAGCAAATGGAAAAAATTCCATCCGAGAACCGGGACCTCTATAATTTGGACAGCCATCCTTTACTTGTAGCTGCCCTACAAACAAAAGAAAAAGTTCCGCCCTTACCGGAAGTTCCGGAAGAAACTAAAACCAATACAAAAGAACCAGGCGAGGAGCAAAAACAATGAAACAATTCGTAATATTGACTATGGTCTGTTTATTTCTTAGCGTACCAGCATACTCCGCTATTCAGGAAATCAAAGATAATGCAGGGGACTTTATTGAAGTAACAAAGAAAAAAAAGAAGCCTGCTCCCAAAAAAAAGAAGAAAAACAGCAATACTCCCAAAGCAAAGCAAAGAAGTTTTATGTTTTCACCACATAAACGTCCTCCCAAATAATCGATCCTAAGAATTTTAGGGATTATGAATATACTAAGCTTTTTAAACTAAGAAACTTTTGTAAAGTTTCGAAAACTCTGCCGCAGAACGTTCCCAACTAAAACGTTCTATATTCTTCAGTCCCTTTTCTACAAACATCAACCTATTTTCTTCCGAGGAAAGAATATGAAGTAAGCCTTTTTGTAACTCTTCCTTATCTCTCGGGTTAAAATAATAAGCACTATCTTTTAAAATTTCAGGTAATACGCTAGCGTTTGATGAATACACAGGACAGGCTACCGCCTGGGCTTCTAAAACAGGAAAACCGAAACCTTCATAAAGAGAAGGATATATAAGAAGTTCAGCATTTCTATAAAGTTCCGGAAGTTCTTCATAAGGTAAATGCGGGCAGGCCCATATAAATTCTGCAACTTCTTCCCGGTAAGGCTTTAAATAATCCGGAATCTTTCCTCCCGAACCGGCCAATACGAGAGGAAGTTTCAAGCTTTCATTTTTCCAGAGGGGGAGAAGAGCATCCAGCAAAAAAGCCAAATTTTTATGTTCTTTCCCAATTCCGACCGAGAGAAGATACCGTTCGGGTAAGTTATATTTTGACTTAAAACTTTTTAGTTTTTCACCGGGAACAAAAAGCCGGGTATTTACCGCATTATAAATGGTCTGCATACGCTCCTGCGGATAGGAAAAGGCCAGCTCCAGATCTTTTGCCGTAAAATCAGAAACCGTTACGATTTTTTTTGCATAAGTCCTGATAGCATACAGGCTAAAAAATAGATAGAGGCGTTTTTTTATACCGGTATGAAGTTCATTCATTCTGTAAGGGATAATATCATGAATAGTAACGATACATTTCTTTATGTAAGGAAAGGGAACATTAAAATGAGGGATATGTAATAAATCCATTTCAGACATGCGGGGGTGCCCCCTCATTTCAGAAAGAGAATAAACTCCGGCCCGGTATTCAATATGCTGATAAAAGTCAGGAAGTTTTACCTTATCAAGGATCTCTCCGGGGGCAAAAAGATAATATGTAAAACCCTCTTCTTTTTGCAGGTGTTTCAAAATATTTTCCAGGTGAACCCCGATCCCTGAATGAAGTATCATCCTACAATCAATGCCTATTTTCATTGTAACCTTTCTTTGCTAATTTATCGCTTTTTAAATCTAAAATTTGTTTACAGAATCTCAGGATATAGTAAACTTTCTTAGAGTTTTTTCCTTTAGTCTGCAAGAAAATGAAAAAAAAACCGTTCCAATTGTTATTAGAGGTAATAAAAGGTAATAGAGAATGTTAAACTTTCTTCTCAACTCTCCCATTGAATCCCTATTCTTACTTCTTGTACTCCTGAGTATCTTTGTTATTTATCTTATCAGGGGACAGAAGGGGTCAACAGGAAATTCAAAGCGAGATAAACTATTGCAAATTCCTGATATGAGGTATAGGGATTTAAATGAATCTGACTCTCTTGTCACTGAGATTTTTGACTACCTAGGTACCAAAATTCTTCATGATAAAGGAAAATACATTGTAAACCATAAAGGAAAAGTAGACACCTATCCAAACTGGCAATCCCTACCGAAACAATTCCAGAATATGGTTCGGGAACTGGACAAATTATCCCAGCAAAAGAAAAGTTCGGATAACTACTTTATGGAAATAATTAATGGTTCCTATTATGTGACCACACCTAACGGCAAGAAAAAGCGCTATGACCGTTACGATGATATCCCGGTTCATATGCGAGAACTTATGAGGAAATAGCTTACCTAATTTGCGGGTAAGCTAAAATGAATATCTATCCTTTCGTTCTTTTCCTGGTAAAAGCTTTTTTCACTTAAAAACAGGGGTTCCACTTCTCCATATCCGCGAAAATCAAAGCGATCAAACTTCTCTTTCTTGCCGTAGAGCTTGAAAAAGAAGTCTTCCGCCCTTTTTTCTGTTTTCTGGAGGTTAGTTCTATCATCTCCCGGCTGTTTTGAGTGAGACTGAATTTCAAATAAATAACCGGGATAAAGCTTAAGAGTATCTTTTAGATGATTTAATACCTCTTCTTCCCTGCCTTCTATCGCATACTCAGGAATTGAAATTTTATAACCACCTTTCACCTGTCTTACACTAATCCCGGATTGAAATTTCTTTACCTGGAAATATTTTTTTTCCTCTAAATCATTGGTGAAATAGAAGTATAATTCTAAACGGGCAAGAGAACTTAAAGCCACACCTTCATTGCTAATTCCATCCCAGACGAGTCGTTTTGCAATTTTTTCATGTCCCTTCCAGCGCTTTAAAACACGTATGCGACTTTTCTTATGCAATATATATCTTTCAACTAAAACAACTTCCCAATTCTGCATATTTAAATTTTCTAATTCCGGATAAATCTCCAGAATGTCTCTTTCTCCATCATTATCCGGAGTAAAATTTTCGTGATTGATACCGAAGTAAATATGCATTTGTTCTGTATGAATAACAAGTTCTTTGGGAAGAGAAGAATAAAGTTTGTCACCCTTCTTCAAATCCAATCTATATAGATACTTTCCTTCCAAGACTTTATTTCCGGCATTTTTCCCATCCCAGTTGATAAAGGAAGGCAGTATATTTTCTCCACTAAATTCTCTTTCAGCACCTTTCTTTTCACTTCCGGCTTTATAAATTTTTAAGGAATAAGAATCTATCTCTAAGCTATCCGGTTTTTGGGGAAAGAAAACAAGAATATCTCTATATTTATCTCCGTTCGGAGAAAATTCATTTTGATTTACATTAACATCGATATTAACTGAATCTTTCCGCAAAGATAAGGGACCAAGTTTATACTCCCGAATATTACCCGAAAAATCTTCTCCCGAAAGTCGATAATAGTACAAGCCGGTTTCCTGCATAATCCCCCTGTCATCCTTGCCGTCCCAGTGAATCGTTTCGGGTAAATTTTGAGTTTCCCAGACAAAAGAACGAAGTTCCTTTCCTTTTTCATCGAGAAAGCTTCCTCTCCATCGATCTTTTTTATCAGCTTTAAGTTTATGCTGAATTTCTAATGTATCGTATATGCCATCTTTGTCCGGACTAAAAAATCTTCTATTACACTGCAAATCAGCATAAGGGGCTTTTGAATCAAGATAAAAATAAGTCGGTCGGGTAAAACGCAAAGCCCCCGCATTGTCTTTGTACTGCAATACCGCATAATAGATACCATCTTTCGGAACTAAGCCTGACAAATCAGTCCCGCTCCATTCCAGTTTTTCCGGAAGTCGTATCTTATTTTCTTCTAACTGGCTATCTTTAGAAAAAAGGTAATATACTGAACTATTTCTTCTCTTGTGCCTTTTATCTGCGTGAAAACTTTTCACCAGGGTTCCACTTTCTACATGGATATCCAGACGCCAGTCGGTTACTTCAAATTCTTCACTCAGTTTTTCAATCTGAAAAGTAATTGTATCCTTCTCCCCATCATTATTAGGAGAAAAATAGATACTTCCCGCTTTAAGACGAATAAAGACCGGGCTCTCAGCGAATAATAGAGAAGTAAACTTCAGGATAATAAATAAATAAGACAGGAAGATAAAAATTCTTTTAGAAAACATAAAATTCAAACTCTGGAAGTATTTATATAGAACTATATTTTATAAATGCGAATAGAGAAAACAAAAAAAGCCGGTCAGAGACCGGCTTTAGAGAGATTGAGATTAAGTTTGAGTTAATTACCGTTTAAGTCCTAAAACTTCCTGGATCATCTGGTCAGAAGTAACAATGGTTCTCGAGTTAGCCTGAAAACCTCTCTGGGTTACTATCATATCAGTGAACTGATCCGAAAGATCTACATTCGACATTTCTAAAAGTCCTGCATTGATCTTTCCTCTTCCCGCGATACCGGATACTCCGATATTGGCTTCACCTGAGTTGATAGAATACGTGTAATTTGTATCACCAGCTTTATTCAAACCGGCAGGGTTGGTAAAAATCGCCATCGCCATTTTAGCCAGGGGTTGCTGTACACCATTGGAGAAAACCCCAATAATCGTTCCTGAATTATCGATAGAAAAGGCTTCCATATAACCCATGGGATAACCATCCTGCTTGATTGCCTTGGTTGTAAAATCAGCAGAAAATTGTGTAACCCCATTGATTTTGTTGGCTTCTCCGAGGTTCAAAGAAAAATTCTGAGGACTTGGATTTCCGGGCACTCTGTAAGTTACGTTTACTTTGAGGTCTCCCCTGGTTTGAGAATCTACCCCATCGGAAACAGCAGTAAGTCTTCCATCGGGAGTAAAACTCAGTTCAAATTCGGTATTCTCCGGTTGCTTTGTATTTGCACCACCGGCACTTTCCACGTCAACCGAAACCTGAGTCGCATCAGAAAGACTGGTACGGGCTCTCCAGGTATTCTCCTTGGTTTTGTAGAGTTCAAGTCTGAGTTCCCTTTCAATACCCTGATCATCGAAAACTTTAATTGTAGTTACATGGCCTCTGCGTTTATTCGGATCGGGTTCGTTGATGTATTTATCAATTTCTTCCGGAGTTGCATCCTGAGGAACAGCTAATGCAGCCGAATTGAGATTCGATTGATAAGTTACTTCCGAAGTAGCTTTTGCCGGTTCTTTAGAATATATGGGAATTGTAATATCTTCTATAGTAGCAGATGAGTTGATGTATTTATTCCCGTTTTCATCCACTCTTGCATTCCAACCCTGAACTTTCATGCCATTAGCCGGGTTTACATAAGAACCATTCTTGTCTACATTAAAGGCTCCAGCACGGGTGTAGAACTGCTTATCACCTTCTTTCAATACGAAGAAACCTTCGCCTACGATAGACACATCTGTATTCTTACCGGTAGATTGTAAAGAACCCTGGTTCATAATCTTATCAATACTTGCAATAAGGGCTCCCAGTCCTACCTGCTTGGGGTTAATCCCCCCAATATTTTCTTTGGGTTCGGATGCAGCAGAAAGCTCCTGTGAGATCATGTCCTGAAAGGTTACCCTTTCTGCTTTAAAACCGTGAGTATTAACATTGGAGATGTTATTTCCGATCACGTCCATCCTGACCTGGTGATTTTTCAAGCCGGATACACCGGAGTATAGTGAACGCATCATATGGCAATTACCTCAATATTCATCTATTTATTTTGTATATGATTCCTGATTTTTACCGCGAACACCGGGATACTTCCATTCATTTTCCCTTTGCTCTTTAGTAGTATCGTTCGATTTCGCTTCTTCCGTAAGGGAATTTACATTTTTTTCTTCCTGTTTTTTGAAAGTTTGGGGAGATTCAAACTGGGGAGCTTTATTTTCCATAGCTTTAGCTGCTTCTTCAGCCTGTTTCATAATCGCCGGGTCTGAAATAAACTGAATTTTATCGGTTTCCATGGTTCTTCCATTTACCCGCACAAAAGCCTTGCCCTCTCCATCATAAAAAACCGCATGAGCTACTCCGGAAAGCGGTTCTCCGCTCACATAGTCCGGTCCGGAAACAAATTTTCCGACAAGGTTATAAGCCTGCTTGGCTTCCAACTTCTGGATTCCAGCTGAAATATTTTTCATCTGCTCAAGACTGGAAAACTGGGCCATCTGGGCAATGAAGTCCTGGTCTTTTACCGGATTTGTAGGATCCTGCTTGGAAAGTTGAGTAATCAAAAGTTTTAAAAAATCATCCTTTCCGAGCTGCTTGGGACTTATGTGAACATCAATTCCCTTTAAGCCGGATTTTTCTTCTTTTTCCATCTGATTCAGATGGTCTTTGATATTGACCTTTTTATCTGAGTTCAGATAACGCTCTTTAATTGCCTTTGATGATTCTATAGGAGCCGGCATATTTACACCTTTATATCCAGTACGCGCTTAGACTCAGGCTCATAGCCCGCATCCTCAACCTCATCGATAAAATCCTCTTCTTTTGTTGCCTTACCGGAAGATTGTGATTTTTCTCCCTCATCACTTCTCTCGCGGTTTTCGGCGTATTCAGATAGAAAATCTCCTTCCTGACGAACATCGATCTGGATGTTTTCCAAATTTAAACCCGCCAGTTTCAAATCGGTTTTCAAACCATTGATTTCGGATAATAAAATATTTTTAATAGCTTCTGATTCAACTAAAACCCTTCCTTCTACCTTATCCTGTAAAACACTGATATTCAGGGTCATTTTACCCAGTTCACGGGGATAGAGAGAAATCTGGGCAGAATTTCTGCCATTTTCTACAATATTCACCCTCGCTTTTTGCACCAGTTCAGAAAGAGAGTTTTTAAAAGCTTCTCTGCTCACAAATTTTTCGGTCTGAACCTCAGGATTCGCCGAATCTTTCGTAATTCGGTTAAAGGTTTGATTCAGATTCGTTAGAAAATCCTCCGAGCGGGACTGATTTCCATTTTCAGAACCGGTTCCGGTTTGTGAAGAACTCGCTTTCTGAAGAAAAGCATCCGAAAGTTTAGTAGTCTCGGTAGCGGAGGCGTTTCTTTGCTGTTGCAGCTTACCTTCCTGTTTTTGATTCGTTTCCGGCTGCCTGCCGGTTTCAAAACTAAAAGTAAAACGATTATTTTCTATTTTTTCGGAATGACCTTTCCCTTTTTCGGAAACTTCATTCTTTTCGGAGAGTCTGGAAACTTTTTCTTCTCCCTGCCCCTTATTTTCTTCTATAATGGCTTTCAGGCTGAGCTTATCCAGCTTTACTTCCTGCTTTTTCTCGGTTTTCAGGTTTTCGGAATCGAGATTTTCTAATTTCTCTGCTTTTTTCAGCTCTTCCGAAACTTTTCCTTCTTTAACCTTCATGCCGGACTTAAGGTCCGAAGTTTCCAGTTTTTTAGATTCTTTATTGGACTTTTTTTCCTGGGGTTCTATAAATGCAAATACGGATTCATTTGAAGGTTTAGAATCTTCAGCCTTTGCTTTCTTTTCCGGAGCTTTACCCTTCGCGGTATTCTTTTCATACTCGTTTACCGCTTTTTTCGTGTCCGTCCGAACTTCCTTTTCGGAAACCCTATTTTCAACTTTTTCTTCCGAAACCGTGTTTTCCGACTTTTCAAGCCCTTCCTTACGGACAGGTTCTGTTTCTTTTGAAACTACCTTTCTTTCGATTTCCTTTTCGGAATTCGTATTTTTCTCGGAAACGGTGTCCGGCTTTCTCTCTAGTTTCAGGGGTTTGTCTTCTCTCTGTAAAGCCCGGAAGGAAGATGTTTCTTCTTTTATTGGTTTATTTTCTACAGGTTGAAAGGCTTTAGAACTCGACTCGGGACTTTCTTCCCTTTGTACAGGAGCAAAACGGTTGTCGATAGTTTCTAAAAGTCCGAAACTCTTTGGTTCGGAAACTTTTTCAGCCTCAGGTGCAGGAGAAGGAAAGGGCTCCACTTCTTCTTTACCCTTTTGTTTTAAAAGTTCAATGAAATTTACCGAGCCTGTATCATCAGGAAGCTTTCTTTCCACTGGTTTGGAACCAAAAAAGCTCATAATACCGGATTGGGATTGCTCATCAGAAATAATCATACGTACCCCTACAGGACAATCATCGAAGGATGGGAAAAAATCTTTAGTTTTTAAGAAAAATAATCAGTAGTTTAGTATATGCTTAAAAAACCTATAGCCGGCTTATACTCTGACTTCACTAAGAACAAGCCCTTCAGCTCAGTGTTTGGATTTACCTGAATTACGCTTTACATCTTTATGCCTATTGCAATGCTAACCTAATATGTTTATGCGTTATAATTGGATTTTTATTCTATTTTTCGGTCTTGCCGGGCTTTTAGCAGTTCCCGGTAATAAAACCAGTATTCCCTCTGCAAAACTTCCCGAAGAATTGAGTGATACGCCCGTTCCAAACCAGGAGGAGGAAATCCTTCTTTTTGATAGACTGACTATTTTTAAGAATCCCAGTCGAATTCCCGATTTTTTTGCCAGGGGTTACATACCCCGTTCTGCGGAATACGTCTATTCCACACGTTACCGGGGAAGTTTTTATCCGGATGCAGAAATTAGTTTTGCTTACAGGACATCTCTGGGGATAGATGATTTACTGCTTTTTTATGAAACCCTTTCTAAAGAAAAAGAACTTCGAGTTTTACAAAAAGAGAAGAAAGAAAATTCCCATATCATTCTTCTGGAGACCTTAAGTCGTCGAATCATTACTATCCAGATTTCAGAGCAACAAAATTCTCGATTTGTTTTTCTATTTTACAAGAACCAGTTCTAAGCCGGGTATATGAGCGAAATAGAAACACCTATAGAACAAAAAAAAGAAGACTACCTTCTGGGTTTTATTCTCTTAGGCCTTTTTATTCTTACATCAATCCTGGTGTTTTTTGTATATCGCTCGTTCTTCTGGACTTCCTTTATTGCCTTAATTTTTTATATGGCTTCAAGAGACTATTACATGCGCCTAAAACGCAGGTTAGGTCTTCGTTTTAAACCCTTAGCACCCTGGCTTATGATAATACTGGTTTTAGTAATTATCGTAGTCCCCTCCTTTTTTATTCTGAGAACCCTGGTCAGTGAGTTTTTAGGTTTCCTGTTCATTTTGAAAGTCAATCTGAGCGAAGATAAGATACTCCTTCGCCTTTTAAATACTCCTTTTTTTACAGACCTTGTTACCGATACGGAATTTTTCTGGATACAATTCCCGGCCATCTATAGAGATATTGTAGGTTCTTATGGAGATATTCTCAATATTGACAGTATCTATGGAATCGTAAGTAATGCCGCTACCCTGATTTTAGGTGGAATTCGTTTACCGGTAGGGATTCTCATCAACTTTTTCTTTGGTTTTCTGCTTATTTTCTTCTTTTATAAGGATGGGTATAAACTGGAAAGCTTTCTTCTCTCCATCCTTCCTTTTTCGGAAGAAATCAAAGATAAAATTGGAATTCGAATCGCCGATGCTTTAAAAACCATTGTGAAAGGTAATCTCTTTATTTCCTTCTTGCAGGGTCTCGCAGTAGGTCTAATTCTCTTCTTTTTAGGAATTCCTTCTCCCGTTCTTTACGGGAGTATAGCTGCCATATTCTCTTTAATCCCGATTGTCGGAACCATGGTTGTCTGGCTTCCTGCCGGGCTTTATCTGGGTATTTTTGAGAACAACTGGGTTTCGGCTCTAATCCTGATGAGTCTATCTTTTAGTTTCTATCTTATATTTGAAAACCTCTTAAAACCCAGTATACTTGACAAGAAACTCAAGATACACCCATTCCTTCTGTTTTTAGCCTTACTGGGTGGTTTAAAAGAATTCGGGATTTTAGGTGTTATACTCGGCCCTGCTGCTGTGACCCTGATTGTCATTCTCTGGGATTTCTGGTTGAGTTATAAAATTACTCATTCCACAAGAGAAATTTTGCGACTTATTGGTTTTAAAAAGGAAGCTTAAACTTGGATAAGAAAATTTATACCGTTTCGGAAATCAATCGCAATGTCAAAGATACCCTGAATGCAAACCCGGAGTTCAAAAATATCTGGGTGCGGGGAGAAATTTCCAATTACTCCAGTTCCGGTACCGGTCATAAGTATTTTTCTTTGAAGGATAGCTCCAGTATTATTCGTTGCACTTTTTTTTCTTATGCCTTTCGTTCCTACAAGGGAAGGCCTCTAAAAGATGGAATGGAAGTACAGGTATATGGAAATCTTTCCGTTTATGAAGCCGGTGGTAGTTATAATATCAATGTCAACCAATTAGAAGAAATAGGCCGGGGAGAAATTCTTCTTAAAATTGAAAAACTTAAAAAGGAATTAGAGCAAAAAGGAATTTTTAACCCCGAAAGAAAACGACCCGTACCGAGGCTTCCCCGCACTCTCGGAATTGCTACTTCGGGCTATGGAGCAGCTTTAGAAGACATCCTCCGGATTGCCAAAGAACGTTACCCGAATATTAATATTCTCATTGCACCCTGTCAGGTACAGGGACCACAGGCTCCCGATTCGATTATCCGGGCTATTGAAGCTTTGAACCAGCCTGAATTCGAGGTAGATGTAATCATCGCCGGTAGGGGCGGAGGAAGTTTTGAAGACCTCATGGCTTTTAACGAAGAAAAGGTAGTGATGGCTTTTTATCATTCGAGGGTTCCGATTATCTCCGCAGTAGGTCACCAGGTTGACTCTCTACTAAGCGACTTTGCTGCCGATAACTACGCTCCAACACCTACAGCAGCAGCCAAACTGGCCGTGCCGGAAATGGAAGAATACGAAGACTATTTTTCAGAAATAGAGGAGAAACTCTCACGATCTTTAAATACAAGGCTTCAATATGGAAAAGAAAAATTACAATCTTTGTCCAGACGCAGGTTTTTTGAAGAACCCAAAACTCTATTACACGAGAAGATGCAAAAACTCGACGAAATGATGGAGCGTCTCGGTTATATAGGAAAAAACTATCTTTCCTTGAAAAAAAATGCCCTGCAAAATTATGACCGACTTCCTCTCTATATGAAAGCAAAACTCGAAAAAGCAGGAAAGTCTTTTGCCGTAATCGAGGGCAGGCTGGAAAGCTTTTCTCCCCTTTCCACACTCAAACGGGGATATTCCGTTTTACGAAATCATAATAAACAGGTAATTAAAGATATTCGGGAAGTAAAAAGTGGAGAAAGTCTCGAAATCATTCTTTCAAAAGGAAGACTCGAAGTCGAAGTAAAGGAGATACGTAATGACTAAGAAAACAGAAAAAATATCCTTTGAGGATGCCATAAAAGAACTGGAAGATATTACGGAAAAATTAGAAAGAGGACAGTTGAGTCTGGAAGATTCCATAAAAGCTTATGAAAGAGGAATGGAATTAAAACATACCTGCACAGAACTTTTAAAGGAAGCCGAAGGAAAAATTGAGATGCTCTCGAAAAGTCCGGAAGGAAAGTTAAAAAAAGAGCCGGCCCGTAAAGAAAAACCAAAAAAAGGCCTGGCAGATGACGAGGATATTCTCTTTTAGTTTATGAAACCAAAATTAAAAATCAAAGAATGGCAGCTTTTAGCTCTACTGGCCTGTATACAGTTTACCCATATTCTGGATTTCGTAATCATCATGCCCTTAGGGCCCCAGTTGATGAAGTTTTTCTCTATTAATCCCAGACAGTTCGGCCTGATAGTTTCTTCCTATACCTTTAGTGCAGGTTTTGCAGGTCTTGTAAGTGCTCTCTTTATTGATAAATTTGATAGAAAAGCCAGTTTGAACACTTCTTACCTCGGTTTTATTATCGGAACTCTATCCTGCGGCTTCGCTCCTTCCTATGAAACTCTTCTCTTAGCCAGAACCCTGGCAGGAGCTTTCGGCGGAGTTTTAGGAGCGACGATTTTCTCCATAGTAGGAGATTTGATTCCTTATGAAAGAAGAGGAAAAGCCACCGGTACCATTATGTCTGCCTTTTCTGTAGCTTCTGTAGCCGGGGTACCCATAGGACTTTACCTCGCTACCCTCTTTACCTGGAGAATGCCTTTCTATTCTCTTGCTGCTATAAGCACAATTATTATTCTTTTCTCCCATTTTTTACACCCTCCGGTTCGAGAACACCTCACAAGAAAACCTAAAAATCCACATAATCCCTTTAAGGCTCTTCTGGCGATTTTTCGTAATCCTAACCACCTATGGTCTTTTAGCCTGATTATGACCCTTATGTTTGCCGGTTTTTCGGTAATACCTTTTATTGCACCCTATCTCGTTTCCAATGTAGGACTGAGTGAAAAACAGCTTGCCTATGTTTATCTTTTCGGTGGAGGAGCTACCTTTTTTACTGCCCGTATAATAGGCTCTCTCGCTGATAAATTTGGCAAGCAACCGGTGTTCATGACAATAGCAGGCCTTTCTATGGTTCCGATTATAATTGTTACGAACCTGCCGAAGCTCGAAATTCTTTATGTTCTGCTGGCTACTACCCTTTTCTTTATCCTTGTTTCCGGCCGTTTCATTCCGGCTATGGCCATGATAACCTCATCCGTCCACCCGGAAAATAGGGGTGGTTTTATGAGCGTAAATTCGTCTATTCAACAGGTTTCAGCCGGCCTTGCCTCTTTAATTTCCGGTATGATTCTTGTTGAATCCAGTAATAAGGAGCTTTTGAATTATCCGAAAGTCGGAATCATGGCCTGTTGCGCTACAGTGATTTGCATATTCATTTCCCGAAAACTCAAAGTAGCTTCTTGATGCAGTTTGGCATAATCATCTGCTGTAAATCGCTCATTCGTATAGAATGAGCTTTCTTAACAAGCGCTTTTTGGGTAACATCAGTAAACTCACTCGTATTAACACTTTCTCTTAACTTCCGGTGCTCGTGATGAGAAAAATCGAAGTATAAACTGAGCTGCTTACTACAGAATATCACTGAAATAGGGACGTATTATTACTATGATACAGACCGTTTCATTACTATAATACGAACCGTTTCATTACTATAATACGAACTGTTCTATTACTATGATACGGACTGTTTCATTACTATGATATGGACTGTATATCGCTTATATAGGGGTTGTATATCAGTGAAATGCGGAACGAAAACTGTGGATGTTTATCCGAAATATGTATAAAGTCCCTATTTCATAATTTTTTCACATTTATGACTGTAAAACTCTTGTCTTTTTAAAATCCTAAACTAAATTTGTAGATTATTCTGAAAAAAGGAGTAAGGAAGTGGAAGAAAACCAATTCTGGGAAATACTACAGGAAGCTGAAGAAAATAATGCACTCAATATCGATGTTCTGGTAGATAATCTTTCCAAAAGAACTATATCCGAAATTTACTCATTTGAGGAAATTCTTACAGACTTACTCTTTAAACTCGATGGCCCGGAATATGCAAAAGCTGTAGGCTATTCAGAAGAAGATTCATTCTCGGTTGATAGTTTCTTATATTCCCGCGTCTCAACTGTAGAAAAAGGAAAAAAGTTTTATTACAGTGTCATCGAAAACCCGGAACAAATGCCCGCTGATACATCCGAAGACCTTTTATATGTAGCAAAAGACGCATATACCCAAAAAACCGGAAAGGAAGACTGGGAGTATTCTCCCAAACGATTGTATGAAACCTATTTCAACAGGGAAGCCTGGGGTAAAGGAAAAGAACTCAGCATCAAAGAGTTTATAGAAAGGTAAGAAGATGGCAAAAAAAGTTCATGGTAATTCACATGATAGTGAAGAAGAACATCATCTTTATCAAATTATAGATAATGAAAAGAAAGACATCTATAAGTACGGAATTTGCGGGAAGCCACTAAAAGCAGATGGTTCTTCAACACGAGCCAATCATCAAGTCGATCTTTTAAACCGCGCGGTTGGGTGGTGCAGATATATTGCTGAAGTAATTCTAACAAAGATAAAAGGAAGACTGGAAGTCTTTAGTTTTTATATATAGAAAGGATAGAATATGCCACTTGTTTCGGAATTTTTTGGTATTAAAATATACATGTATTGGAATGATCACATGCCACCCCATTTCCATGCAGAATATGGAGACTTACAGGCTATCGTTGATATAAATAACTCTGTAATTATAAAGGGTGCTCTTCCTTCCAGGCAATTAAAGTTAGTTTTAGCCTGGTCAGAATGAGTTATTAGAAAACTGGGAATCAGCCATGCAGCATGGAGAAATAAAAAAAATTGACCCGATTTGATACTGGAGAATTTTAATGATACCTAAAATAGTTCAAGTTTTCCCAACTGAAAATCATAAAGTATACCTATATTTTGATGATGGTAAGATTAAACTCTATGACATCAGTCATCTTATAGATAAGGGAGTTTTTTGTAAATTACAGGATGAGTCGTTTTTTTTTGAAAAATGTACAGTAATGAATAATACTCTGGCCTGGGATGTAAGCGGTACTTTTGATCCTTATAACTGCATCGACTTAGATCCTGCTGTATTATATGAAGAAAGTATTGAAGTAGAAGAAGATCCATTACAGAAACTCTTGTCTTTTTAAATTCCTAAACTAAATTTGTAGATTATTCTGAAAAAAGGAAAAGAACTCAGTATCAAAGAATTTATAGAAGTATAAAAACCAGTTAAAAGCTTTCCTTTCTCTCGATAACACTGAAATACAAACCGAAAACTGTGGATGTTTGTGGGAAGTTTGCATTAAAACCCAATTTCATGACTTTTTCCCATTTATGACTGTAAAATTCTTGTCTTTCTTAATTCATAAACTAAAATTGTAGATTATTCTGAAAAATTAGAGGGGGAAGGATTTTTACTTTAATTCCTATCGACTTTCGGTATAAGGTGAACGAACCATGCAATTTCCAGCTTTCATAGATAACCGAGATGAAAATAGGCAGTTTGATAGGGTAATTAATCACATAATTTTCCCTTATATCAGGGAAATGAGAATTGCCGTAGGATATTTCTATCTGAGTGGATTTGAACTGGTTATGGATAGTCTGGAAAATAATGAGTTTTTCCAAAAAAACGATGTTCAGATTAAGTTCCTGATAAGCCCAAGAACGGATTATACAACTGCAAAGGTTTTGGAAACAGCATTTAAAATTCCAAAAACTGATTCAGAATTAAAAAGAGAAATTATTCAAAATATTGAGACTGAGGTTTCCGGTTTAGAAAAGGAAAAGCTACTCAAAATTATTGAACTGCTGGAAAATGATAAAATCCATATTCGGTTGATGTTAAATCGATTTTTTCATGCAAAGCTTTATCTTGCTCGAACAGTATTACCGGGAAATATAGAACAAGTAAGAACAATTGTTGGTTCTTCTAATTTTTCGAAAAGTGGACTTACTGAAAACAGTGAGCTAAATCTAACTTCTTCAGATATACCGGTATATAACGAATTAAAAATATGGTTTGATGAGCTATGGGAATCTGAAGGAATAGATTTTCGTCCGGAATTACTCCAGATTGTAAAAGGAATCCTGAGAGAAAAACAGCATACTCAAAAAAGGGAAGATATATTCCTTACTCCTTTTCAGATGCTTGTGTATATGGTTTATTACTTTATTGGAAAGATGGAGGAAGAAGAACTTCAAGGAACTGATCAATTAGCTGAGTTTCAACGAATTGGTGCTGAGAATATTTTAAACAAAATAGAACGATTTGGAGGAGCCATTGTTTCTGACTCTGTAGGACTCGGAAAAACATTTACAGCTTCCGAAGTCATTTATAGATACTATAAAAGAGGAAAAAAAGTTTTAATACTAACCCCTCCTACTGTTCTTCATCAGTGGAAAGAAACTCTTTCAAAATATTTTTCTATAGATGCTTCATCCGATTTAGTTTTTCTTTCACAGGGGAAGTTAAGCCAAATGCTTCCTTCTGCCATAGAAAGTAAATTACGAAAAAAGAAATTTGACCTAATTGTAGTAGATGAAGCTCACAGAGCCAGAAATAAAGATACAAGGCTATATCAGCATATCAGTCTACTGCATCCTTATTCTTCTCGATCAGATGTTTTGTTATTAACAGCAACTCCTTTCAATAACTCTGTAAGCGACTTATTAAACCTGGTAAAACTTTCAACAGTAGAAGCTTCTCTTACAAATGCAGGTCTATACCCATCCAGTTTTCAAGTTTTTTCAGAACTAATTAAAAATCTTCGTAAAGGAATCAGTATTCGTGAGTTAGAAAATAATCCAGATTATGAGCGAGCTAAAAAAAGAATTATTGATATTTTAAACTCTGTGATGCTTCTTCGGATGAGGTCTTCCATAAAAGAAAAATATAAGAATGTAAAAGTAGGAGGTAAACCTTTAGAGTTTCAGGAACCAACTGTTTATAAAATAGAATACGAATTTACAGGAGGCTTTGAAGCAATATTTGAAAATATAAACTCATTCCTCGATAGTTTATTTTTACCCCATATACGCCTTTCCGGTAATTCCAATGGGGAAACACTTTCTTATTTGTATAAGCTTCTTTTGTTCAAAAGAATCGAATCCAGTGTTTACTCTTTCTACTGTTCCCTTGAAAACATCAAAGCAAAAATTACAACTCTTCGCTCCGAAATAGATTCTGAGGACTGGAATGAAGTTATTGAAAAATATAATCAGAAAAAATTAGAGGAAGAACCGGAATTAGAGGATTATTCAGAAGATATAAAAGATGGAAAAGAGGATTTAATTGATAAAGAAACCGTTATAAAATGGTGTGAAACTGATATAAAAACAATAAATGATTTTATAGAATCTTACATTATACCTTTACGAGAAAAACCTGATGAACCACTAAGCCTTAAAGAGCCCAAGATAGAAATTTTCTTAGATAGATTAAACCGTTCTCATTTTATTAAGGCTCTTTGCTTTTGTTCCTATAAGGATACTTTAGAATATATTAAATATCATATTCAACAAGCCTGTGAAGATAATAAAATCGATTTATTATTTGATACTGTAAGTGGTGATGATAGAACTTCGGGTAGAATATCTAAAGTTTTAGATAAGTTTGCACCCAGAGCCAGAAAAGTAGAAAATATAACAGAAAGTGAAGAATTAAATCTCTTAATTTCTACCGACGTTTTAGCTGAAGGTGTAAACTTACAGGATGCAGATTTACTTATCAATTTTGACCTTCCCTGGAATCCAATGAAAATTGTACAGAGAGTGGGTAGAATCAATCGTATTGGTTCTGAAAATAAAATTAAGGTTTTTAATTTTACACCTGATAAAATTTTAGAGCGTTTTTTAAAGTTACTCGAAATCTTAAGTGCTAAAATAAGCCAGGTAAATACTCTTTTAGGAAAAGAAATGGCTATTTTAAGTTCCGATGAAGAAGAGATCAATCCACAGATTATAGGTGAACAACTTAAAAAGAATTATAATGCCAATTCCGTAAGTGAATATGAAATAAACAGTAAAAGTAATTCTCTTTTTTCCGGTATAGAAGGAGAAACGGAAGAAGATTTCTTTAGAGCGAAGCTATTCGTTGCAGCTAAAGAAAATCATCTCAGGAGTTCTGATTTTAAGGGTGTTCCTAAAAAGAAAGCTGAATATTATACTATTACCAATAAAAATCCTAACACCATCTATAAATTATATGAAATCTATGGAGAACGGAATCAGAATAGAGACCTTCTTTCCCGTGTATTCTTATGTAAAAAAGGAAATGAAAATGTAGAATATGCTTTTCCGGAAGAGTTCTTTGAAAAGGCTAATCTTCAGTCAGAGGGTTTTACACGTGTGGAAGTGGAAAATAAAGAATGGGTGGAAAAGGCAGAAGAAGAGATAAATCTTGCATTTAAAGAAATCTTTATTGAAAGACTTAAAGAAGCCGATCCTCATAAGGTTTCTCAAAAAGTGAGTTCCGTGAAGGGGATTCAGGTTCAACTTATACAGACTTTGCAGGGTTTAAAAAAACAAAAAGCTCTTTTCGTGGAAGAGAACTTTTTTGAGTTTGCTAAAACAATTCGAGAAGATGCAGAGATTGTTTTTAAAGAAATGATGCAAATACTGGGAACGACTCAGCTTTCTTCGGATAAAGCAAATAAATTAAAAGATACTTTAAATAAATATAATATTAACATTAAACAGGTTCCTAAAGTCGCTTTTAATGATTTTGCTTCCGCTCTATTTACATTCTATAATGAAGTGATTTTAGAGGATTCCAGTATGAGAGGAAGTCTTTACAAAAGTTCGGAAATTCATAGCCAGTTAGTATTAAGTATTTATATATAGAAAGGATAGAATATAAAAAAGAGATATATATGATTTCTATAGAAGATGTAAAAGAGAAAATGTTTGCTTATGCAGCAGATAAACCTATAAAAAAAGTTTATTTATTCGGTTCTTATGCAAGAAATGAAATGGATCATGAAAGTGATCTGGATATACTTTTAGAATTAGAACCTGAGCAAAAAGTGGGGCTTTTGTTTTCAAGAATGATTTTGGATATTAAAGAAATGTTTCCCATAGAAGTAGATGTCATTTCCAGCGGTGCATTATACGACAATCATAATGAAACACTTGATTTTGCTAATAGAATAGAAAAGGATAAGATTCTAATATATGAGAAATGAAAAACTTTCAGATATAGATAGGCTAAAACATATTTTAGATAATACTAAAGTTATACAAATATTTGTAAAAGGACTGAGTAAGCAAGATTTTCTGAATGATTTAAAAACAAAATATGCTTGTGCAAAAGCTTTACAGGATATCGGAGAAGCAGCTGCAAGAATTTCAGATAAAATGAGAATAGAATACAATAATATTGATTGGAGAAGTATTGTCGGTGTTCGAAATATCATAACTCATGAGTACTTTGGTATTGATTATCAGGTTGTTTGGAATATCATAACAGATGATATTCCAGTTTTAGAAAACCAGATTAAAGAAATCTTAAACTCTCTTCTTTTATAAATAGGAAAAGAACTCAGCATCAAAGAGTTTATAGAAGTGTAAACGTAAGATATATATAAATATGGTCATAAACCCAGAGGTAATGTAATGTCCAAGGTAGAACAGCTTAAGAGCAAGTTTTTAGAAATTCAATCCATAGATGATGTGTATAACTATTTTTCTTTTTTGGGTTTTCAGGTCAGAGAAAATGATGGAGCATTCATTTTTAATATTGCAGAAGACGAATTTATTGAAATATTCTTCTATGAGGAAAAATCTGAAATAAACAAACGTATCAATTCCTTTACATATAATCGCTATTGTGTTTTAGCCGTTCCGCAAGATTTTTCTTCTATGACTTTTGTTAAAATAGGTTATGAAGGAAAATCAAAAATTGTTCGTTATACAATAAAAAAAGAAGAAATCAGAAATAGAGAAAACCCAATAGGGATTCAAAGGGTTTCTAAATTAAAATACGAGCAGATTGAAACCTTTGATGACCTATTCGATAGAAAAGATGTTTCCAAAAGATTTTATACAGACTATTCCAAAAAAAGACTACAGCTTGTAAAACAAATCCAAGGAGTAGCAGATCCGGATGATAAGAGATTATATGCACAGGTCTTATTGGATAGAATTATCTTTCTGTATTTTCTCCAGAAGAAACATCTTTTAGAAAAAGATGAAAGGTATCTGGTCCGCAAGCTTGCGGAATATGAGAACAAGAAAAGTAACTTCTATGAGAATTTTTTAAAACGATTTTTCTTAGAAACACTCTGTGTCAAATTGGAAGATAGGGATGCTTCCTGGATTCAAGAAACCGGTGAGTTAATTCCTTATCTCAATGGAGGACTTTTTTTAACGCATGAATTGGAACAAAAACATCCCGACATTTCTATTCCCAATAAAGCCTTTCAGGAAATCTTTGCATTTTTAGAAAGCTGGTTATGGTATTCGAGTGAACGTTCTGATACCGATGAAGATGTAATTGACCCTTATATTTTAGGTTATATTTTTGAAAAATCACTGGGTGAAAACAAGTCTCAGGGTGTGTATTATACTCCACCTTTCTTGAGTTCCTTTCTTTCCAGGGAAACAATTGAAAATTTTCTTTTATATTTTATTCAGAATAATCTAAAAATAAAGTGTATAAAAGTATCGGAGTTTCTTTCTTCGGCTTCTGAAAAAGACCTCCTTGCTTATTATGAAAAGCTATCGAATATAACCGTATGTGACCCGGCCTGCGGTTCCGGTCAATTCTTGATTGAAGCTTTGCATGAACTTTCGGAATTACATTTAAACTTACTCGAAGTAGTTAAGACGAATAATCTGGAATCACTGAAAAAAGAATACAAGAAGGATATGGATAGCCCTTCTCCATCTATCTATACAATTCGAAGATTTATAGTCAGTAAAAATATTTATGGAGTAGACCTTCTTCCGGAAGCAGTCGAGATTGCCAAACTTCGTCTGTTTATTGCAATGATAGAGGGTATTACCGATAAGGTAGAAGAACCGCTTCCGAATATTGATTTTCATGTTGTCTGCGGGAATTCTCTTGTCGGTTTTACTTCTTCTCCTTTTGAAAATACGGGTAAAGCAGAGCAACAGGGATTATTTCCGGGAGCTAAGAAACAACAGACCGAAAGACTATTTGATTTTTATGATATTCGAAAGTCCTTTGAAGAGAGAGAAGATTTAATAAAGGCTTACTTTTCAGTGGAGAATCCAAAGGCTGCTCTCAAGAAAAGAGATGAAATTCACCAGAAAACAGGTGCATTAAAACAACTTTTTCATAAGGATTTTAATACCAAGATTTCAGGTGTATGGAAAGTAAAGCCCAAGAATAAAATTGATTTTATAGACTTGAAGAAAGATACTTCAGCTATAAAACAATTTAAGGAATTCAAGATACAGGCAGAAGACTTGAATGCTTTTCACTGGGTGATGGAATTTTCGGAAATCATGAACAAGGGCGGGTTCGATATTATGCTACTCAACCCTCCCTGGGAAACCTGGAAACCCAATTCACAGGAGTTCTTTGAAAAGCACTTAGATGGTTATCGTAAATTGGATAAAATTCAGGCCAAGAAAAAAGTAGAGGAAACACTCAAGAAAGATACTAAGCTGAAGAAACTCTGGATGGAATACAGCATGGGCCTTTCCTCTGTGTCGGAATACTTTAGAAGTTGTGAAGACTATCCGGCGAGAGGCAAGGGAGATATAAACCTCTACAAACTTTTCTTAGAAAGAGCGTTTTACTTATTAAAAACAAAAGGAAGTCTTGGAATTGTAATGCCATCGGGGTTTTATACAGACCTTGGCTGTAAGGAATTACGAGAGTTATTCTTTGCAGAATCTAAAGTTCAGTTCTTATATGGCTTTGAAAATCGAAAGAAGATGTTTGAGGATGTAGATAGTAGATTTAAATTTGTTGCTTATAACACCATCAAAACCAAAGAAGGAACCAAAGACGTTCCCGCTGCCTTTATGATGCTAACAGAAAACGAAATGATGCAAGCACATAACAGGAAAGGAAAATACGTTAGTGTAAACCTCGAAACACTAAAGAAATTTTCTCCCGATTCATTATCACTCATGGAGTTTTCCTCCAAGAAAGAATCCGACATTACAGAAAAAATATATGCAGAGTATCCACTATTGGGAGAAGAAATCGAAGGAACATGGAATGTGAAACTTATTTCTGAATCACATATTACAAATAACTCTTATTTATTTAATAAGAATAAAAATGGAATTCCACTTTTTGAAGGTAAAATGATTTGGCAATACGATTCAAATTATGATAAGCCAAAATTTTGGGTAGATAATAAAATGTTAGAAAAAGTCAGTCATTATAACTACAATTATTATAGATGGGGGCACAGAAGAATAGCTTCAAATACTAATGAACGAACTTTAATTTCGAGTATAATTCCTAAAAAATCGTTATCAGAAGTAAATTGTGCTACTATTAATATAGAAAAATCTAACATTTCTAATTCTCAGCAGTTATTTTTTTCATCCATAATGAATAGCTATATCTTAGACTATACAATTAGACTTAAAGTATCAGCTACATTAAATGTTTTTTACTTATTATCTCTTCCCATTCCGCGGTTTCAGTCGGATAAAGACCATCCTTACTTTTCTAAATTAGTCGAAAGAGCTGCGAAGCTTGTGGGAACTACAGAAGAATTTGACGAGCTTTTGGAAGAAGTGGGTTTGAAAGGGAAAGGCAGTAAGAAGCCTCATGAGGTTCATGGTGTGAAAGTCGAAAAAGAACGACAGGCTTTGAAAAACCAGATTGATGCTATGGTTGCAAAGATTTACAAACTAACAAGAGAAGAGTTGGAATACATTCTCAGCACATTCCCACTGGTTAAGGATGAAGTAAAGCTGGGTGTTTTGGAAGAGTATGATAGGCTGTGAGTTTTTTTTTACTTGATGATTTTAACATACTATATAAATAATAGGTGATAAGGTATAACAATGGCCAGTTCAAAACTTTTACGCAAGATGATTCAATTTGGCACTTCTGGAGATAAAGACTCATTCAAACAGGTTGCAGAGGAAATAATCAATGAGGAAAGAGCTAAAAAGCATCACTTATTAGCAAATGATTTAGAAAGAATTTTATATGGAAAAGAACCAGAAAAAAATTCTTTTCAAATATTGAATCTTGAAATTCCGAATGATAAAGAAAAAGGTTTACCATTAATCCATATAATTACCCCTACCCGCTCAATAGATGAGATTATTCTTTCTGATGAAAACAAGTCAATTATGGAAGAAATTTTATTGGAGCATAATCGAGGAGAGATTTTAAAACTACATGGTTTGAAACCGGTAGACAAAATATTATTTTATGGCCCACCGGGTTGTGGCAAGACAATTTCAGCAGAAGTCATAGCATTCGAGTTAGAATTACCTTTGGCAATCATTAGAATAGACTCAATCGTTTCATCCTATCTTGGAGAAACCTCGGCAAATCTTAGAAAGGTTTTTGACTTCATCAATAAAACAAATATGGTAGTACTATTTGATGAATTTGATGCTCTGGGTAGAGAAAGAGCCGATAATTCAGAGCATGGAGAAATAAAGCGAGTAGTCAATGCTTTATTGCAAATGTTAGATAGTTATCGTGGAAATAGCATATTAATTGCCGCTACCAATCATGAAAAAACATTAGATAGTGCAGTATGGAGAAGATTTGAAGAAGTTTTAAATTTCAGCTATCCTAATAAAGAACAAATAAAAAAACTGATTGAATTAAAACTAAGGGGTGTCAGAAGAAATTTACGTACAGATATAAATGAGTTATCGCAGAAGTTTAAGGGATTATCACATGCTGATATAGAAAGAATTCTTCGTAGAGCAATTAAGGAAATGATAATGCAAGGAAAAGAATTTTTGGAAGATAGATATATAGAAACTTCATATCTACGAGAAGAATCAAGACAAAATATATTAAGAGAAAACAAATAATGCCTGAAATTTACGAACATATTCAATTCCAAAGAGAAACAGTAATTAACGAGCGAAGAGGAAAACCTTTTAATCCTAAAAAATTTACCGGGGATAAAAGTGCACATGCACAAAAATTAAAAGATGAATTAGAACTTATTAAGATAATAAGAAAATCAGAAGAAATATCCGGTTTTGATGATAGACTATTATTAAAATTAAAAACTATGGAAAGTTTTGATCCGACAGGTTTTGAGTCAATAGAAGGTATAACAATTGTAAGCCAAGAAAGTAATGAAATTGTTCTTTTATTTGCTTCTGAAAATGCCTTGGAGGAATTTGAAAAGCGTTTATCTACTTTTGCTTCAACAGGAAAAGTTACTCGAAAAGAATTGATTGAAGCATCAAGGGAATTTAAACTATGGACAGAAGAAGATAGAAAAGGCGAAGTATTAAAAAGAGAAGGCTTACCCGATACTGAAGACTTTTTGTTAGATATAGAATTATGGCCAACAGAAAATAATTATCATAGAGAACAAATGATTTTTGCATTTAAAAATTTTGTTTCTAAAAATAATATTCAAATCTTAGATCAAATTTCTAAAAAATTTCTTACAATCTTACGTGCCAAATGCAATCATTTTAATTATAAAGAATTATTTAAATATCGAGATGTACGTACTATTGACGTACCTCCAAATTTTACCCTAAAGTATTCTCTATTAAATTTTGATATTGAAAACATAGCACAACCAGTTGCTCCAGATGATAAAGCTCCCAGAATTGCTATTTTGGATAGTGGTATTTCTTCAGGACATCCATTATTATCACCTTCTATTGGAGATACAAAGTCATATATAAAAGGATTAGCCTCTGAAGATGAAAGTGGCCATGGTACATCTGTTGCCGGAATTGCTTTGTATGGGGATGTTGCTGCTAATTTAGAAAATAATAGTTTTATTCCAGATTTTTGGATAATTAGTGGAAGGGTGTTGGATCGAGAGAGTGCATATCATCCTGAATTTATAGAAAACCAAATCGAATTTGCAGTAAGAGAACTTCATAATGAATATAATTGTAAAATATTTAATTTATCGATAGGAGATTCCAAAAGACCTTATAAAGGAGGTAAACCGAGTTCTTTATCTATGATATTAGATAATCTTGCTCATGAACTTGGAGTATTATTTATTATATCTACCGGAAATATTGACTCCAGCATTATAAAAGATGAAATTCTTAACGGATATGATTATCCAGAATATTTTTTTAATGGCCATAATATTCTGGAACCTTCAAACTCAATAAATTCCCTTACAGTTGGAAGTATCGCAAGATATGATCAAACGAGATCTTCTATAAAATATCCTAATGATCCTTCTTACCAACCGATTGCACCAAGAAATTCTCTCTCACCTTTTTCTCGAATTGGTTTCGGTATTGCTGAAAGTATAAAACCAGAATTAGTAGCTTATGGTGGAAATTTAGCATTTGATTATAGAACTAGTTTGATTCACAAACATGGACTTGGTGAATTATCACTAAATTCTTCTTTTTTGGATGGAAAAATATTTTCAGAAAACTGTGGAACAAGTTTTTCTACACCATATATTACTAATTTGGCAGGAAAGTTACTGGTACAAAGTCAAATCGAAAATATATTATTAATAAGAGCTTTATTGGTAGGAATGGCGGAGCATGATAATATAGTTTTTTCTGATAGCATTGAAGATGAGAAAAAGATTAAAATGGTAGGATATGGAAAAGTAAATGAAGATTTTTTATATAAATCTGGAAATGATGTTATAGTTCTTTATGCGATAGAAAGTATTGAAAATAATAAAAACCATTTTTTTGAGCTTCCTTTACCAGATGAATTTTTCTCAGGACAAAGAAAGAGAGAAATTACAATTACTTTATCTTACTTTTCTCCAGTTAAAAATACTCGCGTCAAATATCGTGCAGTTAGAATGTTCTTTAAATTAGTAAGAGGTAATAATTTAGAAGAAATAAGCACAATGTTTGATAAATCGACTCCAAAAGATGAATATAAGAACATTCCAGAAGTAAATAATAATCGTAATATCTCTTCAAAATTAAGAGGTAAAGGAACTATTCAATCTTCTACTTGGTCGTTTATGAGTTTTAAAGATTTCTCTAAATATTATGTTGTAGTTACAAGAAATGACTTTCCTTGGGCAAAAGATATTACAAATGAATATGAGAATTATGTATTATCAATTATCATAAAAGATAAGGAAGCTTTAAATTATGATCTTTACAATAGAATTTCAAATTTAATTCAAGAAAGAATACAGAATATTACTTGAAAAAGTTTTAAACAAAATTGAATTACTACTCGTTTAAATATTTTGTAATAGTACTGAATGCGGGGTATATTAAAAATACTTTTTTAAATACAAACAATGGATAATTACTACGAAGAAATAGATTACAGGGAAAGAATAAATATCTTGAGTTCTCAAGTAAAAGAAATGAGAGAGTTAGGATACTATAATTCTTCTATTCTTGCTGATATTGAAAATAGAATTGATAAAATTTCCTATTTAGAATATGAATTAGAAGATAGTGAATGCTCATCACTAACAGAAGAATTATTTGAGAATTTATATCACATGGTATTTAATCTTTGTTCTATAGCATTGGATAGCCAAAGAAATTCGAGAGATATATTAGATAAGCTGAATAAGTTGGAAGAAATTGTTAAGTCAATAGAACGCAATACAACTACATCCGCCAGTATTTTAGAAGGGATGATAGAAGAAAATAAAGATATTGAGGAAGATACTGATAGGCTCCTCTCTTGATTAACTGCGACGGCTGAGAGAGTGAAATGAGCCGAAGCCAGGCTTCCGCTTGAACTGGTTTACTTTGAGGAATGTGATGCTTTTTATCGAGAAAAACAAATACAGGGCTGGAACGAAAGAAGCTCTCATCAATGGAGAACTCAAAGAACTACATCTGCTTGCGGAGTGCAAGAATCATACGCATTTTAAAAATAACAATAGTATTCCCTTCATCTCTTCAGGGAGCGGTTTGCAGTCAATGATTAATGGTGAATTAAGAATTAAGAAAAAGCTACTTAAGGAAGGAAAACCTTTTTAGACAATATCTATTGACAGAAAAAGAGAGTCTAAAATATTAGCATTTACGGATTGCGGGATGTAGCGCAGGGGTAGCGCATCTGCCTTGGGAGCAGAGGGTCGTTGGTTCAAATCCAATCATCCCGATCCATTTGACCCGGTAGCTCAGCTGGATAGAGCATCTGCCTTCTAAGCAGATGGTCAGGGGTTCGAATCCCTTCCGGGTCATAGATATATGGTGGGCGTAGCTCAGTTGGTAGAGCACCAGATTGTGGCTCTGGTGGTCGCGGGTTCAAATCCCGTCGTTCACCCATCTTCACTCCTGTTCTTTCGCCAGAAATCTAATGAGACAGAATCTTTTTTTTTGTTCATAAAAAAATTTATTTTAAAAAAAACCTGTTTCCGATAAATATAATGGTTGTACATTTTTTCTCTATTGACATTATGGATAATCAATTACTAAAGAGATATAATTCCCTGAGATGGAAAGTCCTGAATTAGAAATTAAGCCTCCGGGGAAAAATTGGAATTTTCTCAAGGTCAACGTAATTTTGTTTATAGCTGCTTCCTGCATCTATTTCATTTACGATCTGGCCATGGGAGACAGGATTAAATCGCGAGATTCTGTGGAGAAAATCCTGATTACGGGACATAAGAAGTTAAGTAAAGAAGAGATTATTCATTTATTAGACTTAAAACAGGGTCTATCCATTAAGGATTATAACCTGGATGAAATAGAAGAACGGGTAAAAGAGCATCCCCGGATAAAGGATGCAAGGTTGGTGCAGAGATCGGGAACCAGGCTTCTGCTCTCAATTATTGAGAGAGATGCCAGGTTTATTGTAAATACAGGAGACAACCTCTACGAGATAGATGAGGATTTCAATATCATTTCCTCAAACTTCGTTGTAGATACCTCCGTAATCATTCTCAGTGGTGACTTTAGCTTTAATCCGAAAAACAACAAGGACACGAAATTCCGGGATTTTGCGGAAACTGTCTGGGAAAATTTTGGACAATTTCCTGTTCTTATGGATAGGATTTCGGAAGTTGTTCTCGGTTCCGATGGAGAGATCAGTATCTTTATCTATCGACCTATGAGGATGAAAGTTCTTATGGGAGATACTCTAAATCGGAAACAGGTGAGGAAGTTATATTCCTCTTTGGCTTACTTTGAAAAGAAGAAAAACAAGGTAGGTCTTTTAGATCTTAGGGGAGATGACGCGGTTTATTATTAAGGGATTATGCAAGATTTATACAATGGAATAGCTGCACTGGATCTGGGTTCCTCTTTAGTCAAGGTTGTTGTAGGGAGACCGATTAAGGAAAACGAAATAGAAATCATCGGAACCGGTACGTCTCGATGCACCGGCATTAAAAATGGTGCCATCATTAACCTCGAAACAACTACCAAATCAATTATTGAAGCCATCGATGATGCAGCCCTGATGTCTGGTCAGGATCTGGATAGTGTAATCGTAAACATTACCGGTAAAACTATCAAAGCAGACAATTCAAGGGGCGTGGTGGCCATCACAAACAAAGAACGTACGGTAATTGAAAGTGATGTCAGAAGAGTCATAGAAGCCGCCCAGTCCATTCGCATCCCTACCGACCAGCAAATCCTGCATGTACTTTCGAGGGAATTCGCAGTTGATGACCAGACAAATATTAAAGAACCTCTCGGAATGACCGGAGTTCGCCTTGAAGCCGATGTTCACATTGTTACTGCAGGCATTACTACAATTCATAATATAGATAAATGTCTGGAAATGGCAGGACTTTCCCAGATAGACAAGGTTCTCTCCAGTTTTGCTTCCTCGGAAGCAGTACTTACCAGTGGAGAAAAAGAACTCGGAACGGCTGTAGTAGATATAGGAGCCGGCATTACAGATGTAGTGGTTTATATCGATGGAGGAATTGCCTTCTCCTGTGTAATTCCCTTCGGTGGAAACCACATTACAAATGATATTTCTATAGGTTTAAAAACCCCTGTTGAAGCCGCAGAACTTATCAAAAAGCGTTACGGCCATACTATGATTAATGATGTGGATCCTACCGAGAAGATCGAAGTTCCCGCTACCAGCGGAAGAGTTCCCCGTGTAGTTCTTCGTCAGGATTTAATTCGAATTATTGCCCCCAGGGTAAAAGAAATTTTAGAACTCGTGAATAATGAATTAGAAACCTCCGGTAAAAAATCTTTCTTAGCGGGGGGAGTTATTCTCACGGGTGGAACAAGTCTCTTGCAGGGAATTGATGTTTTAGCAGAAGAAGTTTTAGAATTATCTGTCGGAAGGGCCAAGCCGGCAGGACTTACTGGACTTGCAGAACGAGTGGCTTCACCGGAGTATTCAACTGCGGTAGGACTCATCAAGTATGTGGCCAGAAGTTTACAAATAGATACAAAACGGCCCCAAAAACTATATAACTCACAGGAAAAAGATAGCTGGTCTAAAAAGGTCTGGCGTTGGATGGAAACTAATTTATAAGGTGTTGTCCTATGATGTACATGGAAGAAGAAAGAACCAGTCCGGTAACCATTAAGGTTGTGGGTGTTGGAGGAGGCGGAATGAATGCGGTGAGTCGCATGCTGAACTCCAATCTCAGGGGTGTTGAATTTATTATTATGAATACAGACCAGCAGGTGCTGGCAAAGTCGAGCATAGAAAATAAGCTTCAGCTCGGACATAAAATAACCCGCGGTATGGGGGCCGGTGGAGATCCTGAAATTGGGGAAAAGTCTGCTGCAGAAGATAAAGACAAGATCACCCAGGCCCTTAAGGGTGCAGATATGGTTTTTATCACTGCCGGTATGGGAGGCGGAACCGGTACAGGTGCAGCTCCGATTATCGCAGAAGTAGCAAGGGAATTAAAATGTCTTGTAGTGGGAGTTGTAACCGTTCCTTTTGCTTTTGAAGGTAGAAGGAGAGGCGACCAGGCTAAACGCGGTCTCGAAAAAATGAGACAGCATGTGGACACGCTTATTACAATCAAGAATGATTCGATTTTTAAGGTAGTAGATCGTTCTACTTCCATTGATATGGCTTTTAAAGTTATTGATGATATTCTGGTGAATGCAGTAAAAGGCATCAGTGATATTATTAATAATCCAGGAATTATCAACGTAGACTTTGCTGATGTTCGCACAATTATGAAAGATACCGGTGATGCCATTATGGGCGTGGGTGAAGGTGAAGGTGATAATAAAGTAGCCAATGCAGTTGAGAATGCTATAAACAATGTTCTTCTGGAAGAAACTTCAGTTTCCGGAGCCACTTCACTTCTTATCAATGTGAGTGGTGGAACGGATCTGACTATTCACGATTGGAACGAAGTTTCCCAAATTATTACTTCTCAGGTAGATTCTAATTCGAATATCATCATTGGCTTAAATTCTGATTCTTCTCTTCAGGATAAAATACGCGTAACGGTAATCGCTACCGGTTTTAACCGTAAAACAGCTTCCAATGTTACTCCTATAAAGAAAGACTTTCGTGAAAAAGAAGAAATTAAACACGAAATGCCAAATCGTCAACGTGTAATTGGAATTCCTAAAGAGAAAGAAAAAGAACCCGAAAAAGAAACTATTGAGATTACAAGGTCTATCCGCGGTCAGAGGGCCGGTAATCCTTATAATTTCAATGAAGACTACGACATACCTACATACTTAAGAAGACCTATGAATAATTAGACAGAACTGTCTACTCCTGTGATAAGCTCTCGGAATCGAGAGCTTTTTTTATGTACCCATAATTTTTGAAATATAAGATTTTATTCATTGCTATTTTTTATTTCTTTGCAAAACTGAAAGTTGCGCATTCTTTAGCCGGAGAAATTCATTGAAAAGTGTTTCGTTTAAGTACCAAATCCTCGCATTATTTTTATCCCTTATGTCTTTAGGTGCAATTCTTATTGCTACCTTTTCTTATTTCACCTTTCGGTCAAAGTTGATGGAAAATGTTCATAATAAACTCAAGACAGATCTGGCTCTTGGAAGAGCTTATATCGAAGCAAAGATTCCGGGTGATTGGTCATTTCAGGAAGGGAAATTATATAAGGGTAAGACTCTTATCAATGAGAATTATGAAATTGTTGATAAAGTCCGGGATTTAACGAATGGAGATACTGCTACTATTTTTCTGGGTGATGTAAGGGTTTGTACCAATGTGAAGACTTCTTCCGGGGAAAGAGCTATCGGAACCAAAGTATCCCAAATTGTAAGTGATACAGTTTTAAAAAAGGGTGAGGCCTATATCGGGGAAGCAGTTGTTGTGGGAGTTTTAAACCAGACTGCCTATGAACCCATTCGAAATAAAGAGGGAGAAGTTATAGGTATCTGGTATGTTGGAGTGCCGGCTTCCTCTTTCGAATATCTTTTTAAAGGTTTCCGGAAGGCTATGGCTATATTTATCCTGGCAATTCTCAGTCTTGGCTGTGTATTGGTTTACTTTTTTGTTTCCAGACAAAGCAGGCCTTTATTGTTACTTTCCTCTGAAGTTGAAAAAGTTTCTGGTGGAGTTTTAAAAACTTCTATAGATGTGGAAAGTGCCGTTTTTGAGATACAAAATTTAGCCAGAAGTTTTCGGATAATGAAAGAAAATTTGCATTCTGTCTTACAAAACCTGATGGGCTTAATTGAGAAAAATAATACATTTGTAAGTATGTTGAAAGAGCATTCTAAAAATTTAAACCATTCTTCTTCTGAACAGATGGAAACTTCTCATAATTTTACCCGGACTGCTGAGAGCCTTTCTATTGCTTCAAAGGCCATTTATAGAAGTGTAGAGGATTCAAATCATCAGACTGTTTCAATAAAAGATAATTTGGAGAAGCACCTCGGAACTATTGAAGAAAGTAAATTGATTATAGACAAATTTTCTGAAACTATGGATAAGATTATGCTTAAGATTCAGGATAATGAAAAGAGTATCCAAACTTTAAACCAGGCTATGAATGAGATAAAGGATAGTACAGGCCAGGTGAGTAACTTTATTCAAATTATTACAGAGATTTCAGATAAGACAAATTTACTTTCATTGAATGCCTCGATTGAAGCTGCGAGAGCCGGTGAAACCGGAAAGGGTTTTTCCGTAGTAGCACTGGAGATTACGAATTTAGCAGATAAGACCATTTCAAGCGTAAAGGACATTAAATCTACTATTGATAAAACAGCTAAGTCGGTAGAGAATGGTAAAGAAAAAGTAGAAACTACTTCCAAGTTTTTAAAAAATATGTTAGAAGAAATAAAAGAAGTGAATGATTTTAACATTCAGATTCAAAAAAGTTTTAGCACCCAACTGGAAGCCAGTCATATTATAGAAACTTCTATTCAAAAGATTTCAGAGTCCTCAAAACAAATTCAGGAAAATACTTCCGGACAGGAAAAATATATTCAGTCTGTAAATACATTTTCAGAGAGTTTATTGCAATCTGCTAAGTCTATTTTACAGGAGTCTGAAAAGCTGGAAAAACTTTCTTCGGGACTGGATGATTCGAGCCGTGAAATAGGACAAATTCTGGCTAAATTTGAACTGTAATTTTTTTCTCGCAGGCGAACCACCGGTGGTTCGCCTTCTATGTGCTTCGCCTTCTATTGTACCATTTTCAGTTGAAACACTTCGTAAAACTCTTTAGACTGAAGAATTTCCCCTGGTGTTCCTTCTATTAAGTTTTGGTCTTTATCTATCAGGAAAAATCTGTTTGCATATCGAGCGGCCAGTTCCAATTCGTGACTCGAAAATAATATGGTTTTACTTTCATCCCGGCATAAACGAAGAAGTAAATCCAGAATAAGAATTCTTCCCGGATAATCGATGTGGGCGGTTGGCTCATCTAAAAGAAGCAGGGGAGTGTCCTGAGCAATGGCTCTCGCTATATAGGCTCTTTGTTTTTCTCCATCACTTAATTCATCCAGTTTTCTAAGGGCGAGTTCTGAAATTCCCGTAATTTCCAGAGCTTTATCTATTAAATTTTTATCTTCTTGCTTTAGTTTTCCAAACCAACCTGTGTGCGGATACCGTCCCATAGAAACTAAATCCAGAACATTCATATGTCCGGCATTCCCGTTTGAACTAAAAACGATACTACAAAATCGGGAGAGTTCTGAAATGCTTAATTGCGTTGTATCTTTATTATAAAGATAAATTTTTCCCGAAAGTGGTTTATGTATTCCTAATATAGTTTTAATCAGGCTTGACTTGCCGGCTCCGTTAGAACCTATAAGACAGACCAGTTCACCCGGATAAAGATTTAAGTTTATATTTTTTAATACACTGACTTCTTTACGTCTGGAAGGTTTATAGCCAATATTTAAAGAGATGGTTTTTAATATTTTCTTTGTATAACATATACTCATATACGAAACCTCTTTTTTTTCAGGAGCACAAAAATTAAGATAGGAGCAGAGAAAAGTGCCGTAACTGAGTTGATGGGAAGAACCATATAAGAACCTGGAAGCCTGGAAGCTATATCGCAGAGTAACAATATAGCAGCACCACAAAAAATACTACCCGGAATTACCAGTTTATGATCCGAACTGGAAAACAGTGTTTTTACTATATGCGGAGAAATCATTCCAACAAAAGCAATGGGGCCGCAAAATGCGGTGATGCTTCCGGTCAAGAGAGCGGTTATAAAGAGTATGCCTATTCGCAGAAAAGCTATATTTACTCCGAGGCTCGCAGAATAGTCTTCACCCAAAAGTAGAGAATTTAAGGGTTTAAAAATTAAGAAACTTAAAAATAGTCCAAATATGATGATAGCACAGAGTATGAATAGACTTAATTCCCGGCAGGAACCCAGACTACCAAATGTCCACATCAGATAATCCTGAATGGCCTCCGGATTACTGAAAGATTGCCAGATACTCACAAGGGATAGGGTTAGATTCGAAATTAGAATACCTATAATGAGTAATACAACATTATCTTTGACTATGCTGGAAAATGCTAAAAGTACTAAAGATATACCTATGGCGCCGGCTGTAGCAAAGAAAACAAGGGGGACACCTCTATTTAAAGTTAAAAAACCTTTACTGAGATTTTGTATACTTCCACCCATATATAATAAAAAAAAGGCTACACCGAGACTGGCTCCGGAGCTAATGCCGAGAATCGAGGGACCGGCCAGAGGGTTTCGAAACAGAGTTTGCATGAGAAGACCGGCAACAGAAAGACCGGCCCCTGCAAAAGCTGCTGTGGTTGCTTCCGGTATTCGAACTTTAAAAATAATTCCTGTATTCGAAATGTCTGTAGATTTACCCAGGAGAATATTTAAAATTTCAGAAGGAGATATGTAAACAGAACCCCATATAACTGCTGCTAAATACAAAAAGATACTTAAAAAAATAAAAATAAGTAACCAGCTTCTATGTTGCAAATCTATAATCATTTTACTTTATCGAAATATATCAGTTGATGATCCGGAAGTAAGTCGGGATGAAATATTTTAATAAGATCAGATAAAATTTCATGAGGGTTTATCATACCTCTTTCCCAGTATGCATTTCCTCCATTTTGGTTTGTAAGTTTGTTATAATTGTAAATTCTTCCGGTTTTATAGGAAAGGAAATCCTGAAAACGTTTATCTATTTGTGCAAGCTCTGTACGAGTTTTTACGATACCCGGAGCCAACCAAAATTCGGAACTAAGACCTCTCGGATAGACGGTTTCAAAATCCATTGGAATACTTCCTCTTTCTTTTGTAAAAGACCAGTAATAATTAACTCCTGCATCTTTATAAAATTTTGCCATATAGCTATTGCCTCCCGGCATATACCAGACTCCCTTATAAGGAAGAGAGTGTATAACTCCGGGTTTATCAGTTACAGAGGATACTTTTTGGACCAGTAAATTATATTGATCTTTAATATATTCAAATTGAACAGAAGCCATGTGGTATTTTTGATAAAAATGAGAAACAAATTTAATCCATTCGGCTCTACCAAGAGGAGTATCTTCCAGCCAGTCTGCATTTTGAATAACCGGTATGTTAGACTCTCTTAATACATCATATACACGACTTTCTGCTACAGAAAATCCGGAAACCATAAGCATATCAGGCTTTAAAGAAAGGATTAACTCTATATTAAGATTGTTTGGAAAACCTACTTTCGGTATCCTTGTGTTTTGAATATGGTCTTTAATTTTTAAATCATAAATGATTTCCGGATCGGAAAGACCGACAAGAGTTTCTTCTTCTCCTAAAAAACTAATGATCCCGGCATGTGTAGCTGATAAACAAATTACCCTTTTGACGGGAGTCCTGATTATATGTGTGCGAGGAATGGAGTCCGGAGGATTGGGTTTATCCTTATCTACTAAAATATAGGTTTCAGTAAGATCTTCATTTTGAAAAGGTTTTACTCGAAGAATCGTATAGTCCTCATATTTTTGAATTTGCAACCTTTTGGAATGAGATATCAAAGAATTAGGGTTATAGAATATACTTTTATCCTCAGAGACTGCTTTTTCTTTACAGGAAAAGAAAAAGAGGCAGAGAAGGAACAGAAATTTCAAGTTAGCGAGTTCCCAGGGTTCTGGCAATAACTCCATCTATATCCGGACCTGTTCCAAAAGCACTCTGGTCAGAAGGAAAATATTTTTGTGTAAGGGGGTTGATTCGAGCTGATGCAGACGTTAAGCGAATATAGAGAAAACCTTCTTCCTGTATGGTTTTTACTTCAAGCAGAGTGCAATCTTGCCCTATAGCCGAATTATTTCCGGAGTATAAATCATCCAGATCAAAATGATCACCACCGGACTTTGAAGGGATGAATAAATCTTCTAATGAAAGATTATTTGTACCCATGTTATAGAACACAGGTTGAATTCCGGCAAAATTCGTCCAGGCTGACCTATCGGTATTATAGCTCTCCTGGTTTCCATCCTTCCCTGCATAAGCAGGTAAAAACCCACACCAGTGAATCATATCGCGGCTAACTTCAACCAGCAAGGGTTCCATAAAATAGGTGTTTTCATCCCCGTATTTAAAAGGATTTTCAAAAACAATGAAGTCTGTTCCTTTTGTATTTAAAACTTTTTTATTGTTCCAGGCAAGGATGATACTGGCCCCCTCTCCGCTTGTGTCAAGGGTGAAGACGTCCGTAGAACCGGAGGTTTCTCCTCCTCCGCAAATACCGTTTACAGCTTTAGATGACCTGCGAAAATCTGCATCTCTTGCTGCCGGAGCTGATACAACCGTATCAGCCAGGAATATATTTTCCGGTAAGCGAGCAGGAGGACATTCCGAATTATCATTGTTAACCTGCGAGTTCGGATTGGAAAGATTCGCATTTTGTAATATAGGAATCAGTAGACTTTGTTTCTCTGAAGTAGTTTTTTTTGTATTACAAAAACTGCAAATACTGATAAAAAAAATGATAAACAAAACTCTCATGTTCTATCCTCAGTTTAAACTTACCTTACTCCAAGTAAAGCCTCCGCAGGTTTTGGAACTTTCACTTTCGAAGGTATAGACTTTTGTTGTATCGGATTGAACAGCCTCAAGACTTATTCCATCGTAAATTTCTATACAGTAATAAAATACTTTATTTGCAGGTTTTGTATAGCGTATTCTTCCAAATTTATTCGGATTATAAGTAGCGTTGTAAGCATTCTGGTAATAGAAAACTCCGGAATTATTATTGAATTCATATATAGCATTTCCGGAATACTTATCTCCCAGTAACTTCCAGACCTGCCCGTAGTTGTCGGTTCCGGTTCCGGCTATGCTGATATCTACCTGCATGTATTCCGGAGCCAGGGACATAATCGACCAGCTAAAGCCTCCGCAGTTAGCTGTTGTATCGGAAGAAAAGGTATAACTGGTATTCACCGCTTTTGCCTCTTCTAAACTTTGCTTCCCGTAGGTCTCGATGCAATAACGGAAGTTACCGTAGGTATCCACCGAAGTAAAGCGAATTCTCGAATAGCCGGCTACATAAGCAGTTTCAGTTGTATCTTTTATGTATACAACATTGTTATTCGAATCGATTTCTTCTATAGTGGATAAGCCCCAATTTTTCGTGGTGATCTTGTTAAATCCTCCGAAATTACTTAACCAGGTATAGCCACTAAGACCTGTAAAACCACTTGCTTTGTTGAAAGCAGAGCCAATTCGGATGATGCTCACTTTTAAACCACTCAGATTTTCCGGTTTCGGTTTATCGGAAGCACTATTTACATTTAGAGTGAAAGAGCCTACTTCTGTATCTGAGGAGTTATATACCCGTATCTTGTAGGAACCAGCAGATAATTGAATGCTAAAATATCCCGAGGTATCGCTTGTATAAGATGTTCCCTGTGTAGAAAAACTTGGATTCTCGATCCGAGAAGAAACATTTGTACTTAAAACCAGTTTGTGTGTGGATAAGGCAGTACCGGAAGTATCGCTTAACTTACCATTGATTTCAAGGAACGTAGCCTGGTTTTGTAAAAGAAGGAAAGCAGCACTGAGTGTTTCTTTGTCTTTTTTATCCTGTTCGTCGTTTTTACAATTGGAAAGGGTGATGCCTATACTTAGAAAAAGCATAAGGCTGAACTTTAAAGTTTTCATGTTGGTCTCCATTTCGTGAAACTTCAGATTTTAGATGAAAGAAGTCCACGGATTTATCTATCTTCGGGACCCCGTTCACCTATTTTCAGGTGAGTTTGTATTACACTCAATCCACGAAGCGCGAATACAGGGGAAGATCTGGCTTATCCACTAGGGCATTACAGTTGCGGGACAGCGCAGGAATTGCACCTGACTTCCTCCCTGAAGACTATAGCCATAGTTTTTAAGTCCTGAATTTTTGTCAAAGGTTTTACAATCGATTAGAATCAACAATGATAATATAGGAGAGTGTTTGCAAAAAAATATTGCATTTAGAGTAAATACGGATACCTGTATATTTATGATGACTATTCTTTCTTTGCAGGAATTTTTAAAACTGTTTCCCAATCCTTCTATTTTAGATACACCTTCCCGGCTGGATTATTTCTGGCATCTGGAATTAAACTGTTCCGCCGAAAAACTATGGCCGGAAATAATTGATACATCTAAAACGAATAAGCTTTTAGAGCTTCCCGAGATGCAATTTAAAGAAAAAGGTGGAAAGCTTTATGGAAAAACAAAAAACGTCGGGATTGAATTAGAATGGGAAGAAGTTCCCTGGCAGTGGGAATATAAGCGTTTTATTGAAAACTCAAGGAAGTATACAAAAGGTTTTGCAAAGTATGTTCGAGTCGTGGGTTATCTGCAAGAATTGGGAAATAATTCGCTGCGTTTGTATTTTTATTTTGCCTGGCTGCCTGCAAATCTCAGGGGTAAATTACTTTTAAGAATGGCGATGCCCCGCATGGAAAAAAAATACAGAGTTGTATTTAAAAACATCGCAAATAGTTTGCAAGTGAAATCTCAGATTAAGATAAAAACAGAAAAGGTTCAATTAGAAGAAGGAGGAAAAAGAATATTAGAAAATGCAAAAGTATCACTTATGAAATTATTTCCAAACGAAGTATTCGTTCAAAACTTTTTAGAGCATCTTGAATATGGAACGGAAGAGGAGCTTTATCGTCTGCGTGTAAAAGAATTAGCCCTAAGGTGGCAAGAAGAGGAAAGGGAAGTTTTAAAACTTTTCTTACAGGCTACCCGACTGGGAGTATTACAGATGAGCTGGGATGTCGTTTGTCCGCATTGCAGAGGGGTTCGGGAAGAATTGAAACACCTTGGAGAAGTGCCTCCAAATGCAAGCTGTGAAGTTTGTGAGATTGATTTCCGGACAGGTGGAATGGACATCTTGGAAATAACCTTTCATATCCATCCTTCGATTCGTAAAGTAGCAAAACGTTTTTATTGTAGTGCAGAACCCTCAAAAAAATCTCATATTATTTTACAGAAAGCTTTTACTGCAAATGAGAAATTTAGAATTTCCTGTGATTTTTTACCCGGACTCTATAGGATGCGTACAAATACAAGAAAAGAATACAATTATATGCAGGTTAAAGAAGATGCAGATTCTAAACTTCGAGAATTGACCCTCGAAGAGTTGATGAGTAAAAGAGAGTTTGTTATTTTTCAAAAAGAAAACTTGGGTTTATGGAATCATTCAGATAGTGATAACGTTCTAATATTAGAAAAAACTGAACCTGATACTTTTGCTTTAAGACCTAAAGATTTATTTTTATTACAGGATTTTCACGATATATTTTCGGAAGAAGCAATACAAATTGGAGTAAGTCTCGATGTGGGGGTTCAAACCATTCTCTTTACCGATCTGGTGGGTTCAACGAAATTATATTCCGAGCTTGGAGACGGACAGGCTTTTTCTCGGGTAAAACAACATTTTGTCTGGATATACGAAGAAGTTACTAAGCACCAGGGAGCTCTGACCAAAACGATTGGAGATGCAGCTATGCTTGTATTTCCTTCGCCTGAATTGGCTATGCGGGCGGCTTTTGAAATGCAGAAACGCTTTCATGAAAAAAACGACCTGGGTTTACGTATTCGCATCAGTCTTCATAGTGGACCCTGTCTTTCGGTAAACTTAAATAGTAATATTGATTTTTTTGGAAATACCGTGAATCTTTGTTCGAAGATCCAGAGTCTTTGCGGAGCCGGAGAGATAGTTTTTACAGAGACTGTAAAAAAGAATATAGAAGAATTTTTATATACAAGAAATCTAAAGTTAGAGGAACTCGTTTATGAGAGAAACTGGGATAAAGAAAGACTCAAGGTTTTTAAAATAAAGGTTTCTTAGTAGAATAGAAAGACTTAAGCTTCGCTTTTTTATAGGTACAGGTTTCTTGCTTTACTTTAAAAATAAGAATAATAAGCTGGGTAGATAGAGAATGTGTATCTTTCCGAAAAGGTCAGGATACGAGTTATACAAGGAGTGTTTATGTTCGATAAGGAGTTATCAATTTTTGAAGACCTCGGTGCGAATCTGTTTCCTTTTTCCATCCAGGTAATGGGCTATAAAAATATAGCCTGGGTTCTAAAAGAAACCGCTAAAATATTGCCATTTCCTAAACCGACTTTATTTTCGGGTCCCGGTTCATCTATTGAGCTTTGTAGGGCTATTTCTAAAATGGGAACAAAAAAGATATTTATTGTGACCGATGAAACCCTTGTTAAGATTGGAATTCTAAAAAATATTTTAACTGCCCTCGAAGAAAATGGGGTTGCTTATGAAATCTATGATAAAATTTTACCGGATCCTACTTATGATCAGGTAGAAAATGGACTCGAGATTCTTAAAAATACAAATTGCGATGCCATTTTAGCCATAGGAGGAGGCTCTCCTATTGATGCAGCCAAGGTTTTAGCAGCAAGGGCCACGAACGATAAAAGTATTGCCCAGCTCGCCGGTCTTTTTAAGGTCTGGAATGCAATTATGCCTCTTTATGTAATCCCCACAACAGCCGGGACCGGTTCTGAGGCCACAGTCGCCGCGGTAGTATCTGACCCGGTAACCCATGCGAAAACTCCTCTCATGGATCCAAAGTTAGTTCCGTCAATGGCAGCCCTTGACGGAGAACTCATGATCGGTTTACCTGCCGGGGTAACTACAGCTACCGGTATGGATGCATTGACCCATGCGGTAGAAGCTTTTATTTCCTCCAATGCCTTACCCGATACCGACAGGCATTCATTAGCCGCTGCAAAGCTAATAGACGAAAACCTGAGAGAAGTAGTAAAAAATCCCGGCAATGTCCAGGCCAGACAAAATATGGCTCTTGCTTCCTATTTTGCGGGTCTTGCTTTTACTCGTGCCGGAGTAGGTTATGTTCACGCGATTGCACACAATTTTGGAGCTTTATATAAAACACCTCACGGATTAGCCAACGCGATTGTATTACCCTATGTCCTGGAATTTTCTCTGGACTCAGCCAGTGATAGATTAGCCAAACTCGCCGAAACCTGTGGTTTAAAACAGAATGGAGACTCGGAAATAGTTCTGGCTAAAAAATTCATCCAATATGTAATCGACCTGAAAAAAGAGTTTGGAATTCCGGATAAGTTAAAAGATTTAAAAAAGGAAGATATTCCAAAAATTGCGAAAGCAGCCCTGAAAGAAGCCCATTTCACCTATGCCGTACCCAAATATATGGATCAAACAACCTGCGAAAATTTAGTGGCAAAAATGCTCCCTTAGACTTTTTACCTATCCCCCTCTCCTGGCCTGGCTTCGGCTCAGACTTACGTCATCGCTCAGCCGGCGCGACTACTGAGCGAGCCAACGGCGAGTTGCAGGAAAGGGGGAAGTTTTAAGATATATACCTCACTTTCAATCATCTTTTTTCTTACTTTTGAGTCAGAAAATTCTTTACGAAAGTTTTGCTTTGAATAAACTGAATTTCGAAAGTGAATCCCATGGAAAAGAACGCATTTACGGAATATCGAAAGTATTGGAAAGAACTGGTTAATTTACAAAATGTCATCAGCATCCTGCACTGGGATTCTGAGGTTACCATGCCTCCGGAAGCCAGGCCGGAGAGAGCCGGACAAATTGCCCAACTATCAGCCCTGCAACATAAGAATTTTACCGGGAATCATTTCTTGCGTTTAATTGATGAAGCCGAGGAATTTATTCGCCGAACCAAACCGGAAAAAGAAAGTTTTTATCTTCGTGAAATAGAGGTTCTTCGAAAAGAAAGAAATCGTGCCGTTACCCTTCCGGTAGAACTTGTAGAGAAATTTAGTCAGAAAACGAACCTGGCTCATGGAATCTGGGAGTCGGCAAGAAAGAATAAAAACTTCAAAGAATTTGAAGGAATACTTTCTGAGATTGTAGAACTTTCTATAGAAATGGCTGAGTGTTACGGTTATGATCGCAATCGCTATGATGCACTCTTAGAAGGTTATGAAACCGGAATTAATGTAGAAAAACTGGATCCTCTATTCATGGGTTTGAAAAACTCCCTGATTCCTATGGTGAATGAAGCAAGAGAATTCCCCAATCCTTTTAAATCGGAAATCTCGGAAAGAAGGCAGGAATTATTCAATCGAAGGCTGCCGGCTGCTCTTGGTTTGCCCGAAGATATGAGTCGTTTGGATAAAAGTTCCCACCCCTTTTCTACCAATCTGGGAAGAAAAGATTTTCGGATTACTACACGGTATGATGAAAAAGATCCCATTTCTTCTATCATGGGAGTTCTGCATGAATCAGGACATTCCCTGTATGAAATGGGAGTAGGAGAAATGGAAGATTATCCGAGTCCTCTTACCGCTTCGGTATCTTTCGGGATCCATGAATCTCAAAGTCGACTCTGGGAAAACCAGATAGGTCGTTCCCGTGCATTCTGGGAATATTATTATCCGAGTCTTTGTAAAGATTTTGAAATCAATCACTATGATTTACCTTTTGAGGATTTATACAACTACCTGAATTCATCAGCCAAAACAAAAATTCGGGTAGAAGCTGATCAGTTAACTTATAACCTCCACATCATTCTTAGATACGAGATTGAGAAAGAACTGATTTCTGAAGGCCTGCCTGTGAGAGAACTACCGGAAAGATGGAATGCAGGGATGAAAGAACTATTTGACCTCCAAATTCATAATGATGCAGAAGGAGTCTTGCAGGATGTGCATTGGAGCGGAGGAGGCTTTGGATATTTTCCTACCTATACCCTCGGCAACATCTATTCTGCCCAGTTTTTCCACAAGTTTTTGGAGGATACGCCTGATTTCTGGAAAGGTCTTATGCAACATGGAGACCTTTCTCCTCTGTCGAATTGGCTAAAGAAGAACATTCATTTACAGGGAAAAATTTTAGAACCGGATAAGCTTATAGAGAAGGTATGCGGAGCCAGGCCAAAGCCTGAGTATCTTGTAAAATACTTAAAAACCCGCTTGAAGGAGTTTTTCTGATGTCAGGAGGAGATGAAAAGATTTTAAAAAAGTTTGAGGATCTATCTTATTTTGATAATAGAGCTTTATATTATCTCTGTAATGAAACTCCTCCACCGGTTTTAGCCCTGGCTTTTTTGCATGGCAATGAAAAGGTGGTGGGTTCTATGCTCGGTGTTTTAGAACCAAAAAGAAGGGAGTATATACATCAGTTGATGTCCGCAGGAAAGGAGGAACCTTTGAAAAAAAAAGAGGAAGCGGTTACGGGACTTCTTTTGATTGCCGAAGGTTTAATTTCTCGGAACTTAATTCAAAAAAAAGGGCAATATTACTATGGTTTGGAAAGATCTAAATAACTATTAAATCAACAATGAAATTTATATATAAATTTTTTCTGCCGCCCCTCTTCTTTTTAGGAATCTTAATTCTTAACTTTCTCTTATCTTTTTATATTGTTCACTTAAAAGAAAAAGACGCCCTGGAAATTAATCTTTCCGGAAGGCAAAGAATGCTTAGCCAGAAGATGTTAAAAGAATTGAGTCTCTTTTTACATTCAAATGATGAATCTTATCGAGAAGAACTGGAGAATACGATTCAACTGTTTGATACAAGTTTGAAAGCCCTTAAAGATGGAGGAGAAGCTTCTCTGGATCTTTCCTGGAAAAAGAAGGTGTATTTATTGCCTTCTGAGGGAAAAACAAAAGCTCAATTGGAAATTGTAAGTCAATACTGGTTGAAAAACCAGAGGCTGATTCAGATTACAATAAGAGAAAAGCAGATTAGTAAAGACTTATATCATAGCAATATAGTTCTTCTCAAAGAAATGGATAAGGCTGTTCAGTTGATTCAGGGTGTTTCTGAAAAAAAACTTACTTACCTTAAGATATTGCAGGTATTTGTAATTTTTATTATTCTTACCGGATCTATAGGTGTATTAATATATTACAATAAGCTTATTCTTTTTCCTTTGAATAATCTAATTGCCAGGATGAGTTTATTAGCTAAAAATGAGGGTGACTTAACCCAGAGGATTCCTGTTGTTTCAAAGGACGAAATCGGGAAGCTTTCACAGGATTTTAATTCTTTTTCGGAGGTTTTAAGAGGAAAATTACTGAAAATATTTTATACTTTTAGAGAAATTATTGTGAAGGTGAGTTTAATCATCCGTGAATTATATATTTATTCACAAAATTTTATCTCAATTGAAAGAGACATGGATAGGGGAAAAGAAGAGTTAAATGGTATTGAAGCTACCATTCGTTCACAGGATAAATCGATTGCAAAGAATGCGGCTTTTTCTCGAAATTTGACTGAGGAAATCAACCGGGTAATGTCCTTAACGGAAGAATCTTCGAAAAAAGCTTCATTAGGAGAAGAGAAGATTACCCAGATCAGGAATAGTATGGATCTGGCTATTTCTGCTATGGATGAAATGCTCAGCAAAAATAAAGAATTAACAGATAAGGTGAACCTTATAGAGAGAACCATACAAACCATTCAGGAAATTTCAGAAAAAACCAATCTTTTAGCTTTGAATGCTTCCATTGAAGCTGCCAGGGCCGGTGAATCCGGGAGAGGCTTTTCTGTAGTAGCTTCTGAAATTGGAAAACTGGCAGAAGGAAGCCGGGAAGCAGTTGAAGGTATTAATAAAAATCTAAAAGTTATATTAGAAAAGATTTATTCAAATAATAACAGCAGTGAAGAGGTTTCGCAAAAAATTATTGAGATTTCAAATGATACAGGGACTGCTATGGAGAAGATTTCGGAGGTACTACAGAATATTCATGAAATGAATAAGATTACGGCTACAATATCTGATAGTTCGGTTGTATTAACCGATTCGATTGATGAGGTTTCGAAGAATTCAGAAGTAATCACGAAAAATGTCTTAAATATTAATCAACGCTTTAATTCAATTAATGATTCCAGTAAGAGAATTCAAACCAGGCTTGAATTAATTACACAGGATACAGATGAAGTCATACATATTTCTTCTTCTATGTTTAAGCTGATTTCTTCTGTAAACTTGATGACAGAAGATGATTTTTTCTTAGAAGTCGAATCCGCGATTACCGCACATAACACCTGGATGGAAAAATTAGAAGCGATTATTGAGCATGAGGAAGAAAGAAATATTGAGTTAGAGCATACGCGTTGTCGATTCGGAATTTTTTATCACTCTTCTGCTATTCCTAAATCAAATGAAAAAATATGGAAGGAAATTGATGGAATTCATAAAGGAATTCACAACTCAGCCCAAACCATATATGATTTATTGGATTCAGGCTATAAGGATAAAGCAAGGCAGGAGTTGCAAAAGACCAAAAACTTGAGCGAAGTCTTGAAGAAAAATCTCATGGCTTGTTGTAGTATAAGATAATTCTTTTTACTCGTATCGGAGAGCTGTAATTGGATCGAGGTTAGAAGCTATTCTTGCAGGCCAGATTCCGAATAGAATACCGGTAATACTGGAAAACAGAAAAGCGAAAAAGATAGCTTCCGGGGAAACGGATGTTGTCCACTTGGCCCAGAAGGTTAAGAAATAACTAATTAGTCTTCCCAAAATAATTCCTGCAAACCCACCGAATAAACTGATTAAGACAGACTCAATTAGAAATTGTAAAAGAATATCTTCTTTCTTTGCACCGAGAGCTTTACGAAGTCCGATTTCTCGTGTTCGTTCCTTGACCGATACCAGCATGATGTTCATAATACCGATCCCTCCAACCAGAAGAGATATGGTAGCTACTCCGAAAAGTAACATAGACATAGTTTTACTGGATTCGGAAAGAGCTTCCTGTATGTCTGACATATTCTTAACCTCAAACATTTTTCCCGAATTTTCACTCAAACGATGACGCTTGTACATGAGAGAAAGAATTTTCTCCTCTGCCTGTTTTATTTCTTCGGTTTTTCGGATTTCTATCTCAATCCTATCCACCAGATCCTTTTTGAATAACCTGTGCATGGCGGTTTGGAGAGGAACGAGGATAACATCATCCGGGTCTTTCCAGTTACTCCCTCCTACCTCCGGAAGTACTCCGATTATTTTGAAATGGGTTCTGTTTACCTTGATATATTTTCCTACTGCATAACCTGTACCGAATAGTTCTTGATTTACCCTGTGACCGAGAACAGCAAGCCTTTTCCTGTCTTTGTCTTCTGCTTCGTTTATAAATCTACCTTCAAGCACATTCAGACTTCTCATCGCTGCATATTTGGCTTCTACACCGATGATATTTGTATTCCAGTTTTTATTTTGAAACACGGCCTGGGCTCTACCGCTTACGGTGCTACTGAGCCTTGCGACTTCCGGAATCGAGGTTTGAATGGCCAGCCCATCTTCATAGCTGAGTCGGGTGACAAGTCCCGCTTCCATAGAAACTCCTGCCTGCTTTTTGGCTCCTGATTTTAATATGAGCAAATTGGAACCAAGGGACAATAAGCGTTTTTCTATACTTTTCTTGGCACCTTCTCCGAGTGCCATAACAACAATAAGGGCAGAGACCCCGATAAGGATTCCTATTGTAGATAGGGTAGTCCGAATTTTATTTGCCAGAAAAGTTTTTATTGCATAATAAAGGTGAAGGCGAATCGTTTTGAATATGCCCGGCTTTTTATAGTTGAGGATATCAGTTGTGCCTTTCGGAAGTTTATTATTTGTTTGCTTTATTGTGTTTTTCTTATCTTCTAAAACCTTTCCATCACTGAAAGAAATCATTCGAGAGCAGTATTCGGCTATTTCCTGCTCGTGGGTCACCATTACAATGGTAATGCCACTTTGATTGAGTTTAACTAAAAGTTCCATAATATCTTTCTTACTTTTGGAATCAAGATTACCGGTTGGCTCATCGGCAAAGATGATTTTAGGTGAATTAATTAAAGCTCTGGCTATGGCTACTCTCTGCTGTTGTCCTCCGGAAAGCTCATTGGGTCTGTGTTCAATCCTGTCCTCTAATCCAACAAGAGCCAATAAGGATCTGGCTCTTTCTCCTGCATTTTCCAGACCGGAATAAATCGAGGGAAGGGAAACATTTTCTACGGCTATCGTGCGGGATAGGAGATGAAACTGCTGGAAAACAAAACCTATGCTTTTCGCTCTTAATTCGGCCAACTTCGCATCACTAAATCCGGCTACATTTTCACCGAATAGTTTATATTTTCCTCCGGGGTTCGGTATATCTAATAAACCTAAAATTTGTAACAGGGTAGATTTACCGGAACCGGAAGCACCCATAATAGCTACAAATTCTCCTTCTTCAATACTCAGGCTTACATCATTTAGAACTTTAATTTCTTCGGTTCCGGGTTTATAGGATTTACTTAAGTGATGAACTTCGATAATGGGCATACTTACCTTCTTTTTTTGAAAAAACTGGGGACGAAAGGATTTTTCTCCTTGTCTTTCTTGGACTTTTTCTTTTCTTTGATTACAATTTCATCCCCTTCCTGCAAGCCTTCTATAATTTCTACAGAAGATTCATGTGCATAGCCGGTTTTCACAAAAACCTTATCCATCTTTTTCTTGCTTTTAGAAGAAGGATTTAGTTTCAGAACAAACTTTTCTCCTTTCTTGTTTTCATACACTGCATTTTCCGGAACCATCAGGGTTTTTTCTCTTTCTAAGAGGACGAAGTCTACTGTAGCGCTCATTCCGCTTCTTAGGAAATCAGGTCTTTGTTCCGGTTCAATAAGTACTTCGTATGTAGTAACTGAATTTTCTGTTACAGCTTCAAAGGCAATATGTTTTACCCTGGACGAAATTTTTTCTTCAGGAAAGGAATCGATAGTAATACTGGCCTTTTGTCCGTTTTTTATCCTGGCAATATCTGTTTCATCTACTTTTGCTTTTATAATTAAAGCATCTGATAATACAAGAAGAACATCCTGTTGGGTAACCATTTGCCCCGATTTTATATTGTTAGCAATAATCATTCCTTTTAGAGGAGCAATGACGGGTGTGGGTCTGTACATGTCTTCCCACTCTTTCATTTCTCCTTTTCCCCTTGCTCTCGCAGCATCTAATAAAGCGGCTCTTTCGGTAGAACTCATCCAGGCAAGGATAGAACCTTTATTCACAAATTTTCCTTCTTCGATAAGAACTTTCTCAATCCTGCCGGCTACCGGAGGTTTTATCTCCAAACGATTGGTTGGACTGACCAGGCCGGAAGCGCGGGTGTTAACTTTTAAAGAGGAATAACTTAGCTTAAAAGTTTTTACCTGTTTTTCTTTTTTCTTACCGGGTAAAAAAAAGAGAGATAAAAGAACAAGGATTATAAGGGCAGGTATTATGAATTTTTTCTTCATGGTATAAGGCTTTCTCCTTTATTTTTTTTCCAAATATATTCTGCAAGACTTGCTTCTTTTTGTCCGGTAAGTAAATTCTTCTGTCTTTGGATTACATCACTTTCAATAATGTCCCAGTTTTCAAAGCGTAAAAGTCCATTAGAATATTGAACTCTTGCAATCTTGGCTCGCAAAGAAGAAGCTTCTAAATATTTCTCCAAAACTTTTATTTTCTCAGAGAGAACTAAAAAACTTTGATAAGACTTTTCAAGATCAAAGAGAAGCTGGTTTTTCTTAGAACGATAGGATTGAATAGATTGTCGATATAAAGTTTGATTTATTCGAACATTATAATAATCTTTTCCTCCACGGAAGAGAGGATATTCAAAGCTTAAAGAATAATACATGGATTTCTTTTTGGGAAACCAGTCGGTATCTCTCTGGGAAGCACTGAGGCTCAGGTTTAATTCCGGGTAAAATTGACTTTCCGCTGTATCTACAGCAAGCCTGGCCATTCGCATTTTATATACTTCGGATAAGATTATGGGATGAGAGGACGCCAGTATTTCGTAATCGGGTATGTTCAACTCAGATTTGGGTATTAATTCTCCCTGAAGTTTGAAAGTCCCGCCTGGCTTTTTTCCGAGAACACGGGAGAGATCTGCCAGGTTAATAATGAGATTTCTTTTTGCAAGTTCTAACTCATACTCAGCCAACTTTAAACCGGCCTCACTTAATTCATAGTTTCCCCTGTGTTCCTTGCCGCCTTCGTAATAAAGTTGCACCAGTTTTTTATTGAGTAACCTGCGCTTTTGAATCTCTTCTAATAGATTAATTAGTAATTGTGAATATAATGTTTCAATAAAAGCATTGGCCAGTTCATAAGAGATTTGTAGTTTTTTATCCCTCAGGGTCTGAACCGAAACTTTAACATTCAAATCCAGACTTTTTAGCTGATTTTTATCTCGAAGTCCGGCAAAAAGATTCTGATTTGCATTTACACCGATACTATACTGGTTGGAATAGGGAGAACCGGAGTTACTGTTTGTTGTGCTTGTATTGTTGCTGTTAGAGGTAGAGGAAGTTGAGCTTATAGTATTGGAGAAAGGACTTTGATTGAATTGCCTGCGATAAGTTGTAAAAAGACTGATTTCGGGCAGGAAGTTTGAGTAAGATTTCTTGTATTCAAAGATAGCTTTTTCATAGTCAAGCTTTGCAGATAAAAGATCCGGATTGTTTAAGGAGGCCTCCCGAATGCAGTCTTCTAATTTCAGGGTTTCGAAAGCATTCACAGAAGGAGGAGATAAGCAAATAAAAGTAAAAAAGAAAAGTAAAAGAGGTTTCATAGGTAGTGGAGCCATTGCTCTATAGGGTATATTTTCTATGAAAATCGTAAAATTGCAAGCTTTTTCTGCCCTCCCGGATTTATATTTAATTTAAATAGATTGCGTTCCTTTTTTAAAGACTTTTTGATTATTTCTTTATTTTTCGGAGAATTTAAACCCTATGCTTATTACAAGTCCTTATGAAATATATAAGATATATCTAATAAATTAGTTAAAGGAGGGGAATTTTTCTTATCTAATAATTTAGAAATTAGGTGAAGAACACTTCTTATTGTATTCAATGCATTATTCTAATATATGTTCATTTCGACTTCACTCAATAAACACTTGGCTTCTACTTGTTTCACTCTCTCAGCCAACAGAGTGGCTCCTGAGCGAACGTAGTGAGTCGAAGAGAACTACTGCCTTTATCATGCAGAAGGATAATTTCATCAATACTTTTCTTTAAGGTATACAATAAGAAATTTATACTCTCTCTTAGAGCAAATTGTACATGGGGATTATTTACATATAAACTCTTTGATACTGAGTTCTTTTCCTTTACCCCAGGCTTTCCTGTTGAAATAGGTTTCATACAATCGTTTGGGAGAATACTCCCATTCTTCCTTTGCGGTTTTTTTGGATATATGCATCTTTAGAAGTTCATCAGATGATACAAATACCCGTTCTGAGCCAAAGGTTTTTGTATTTAATGCAGAGTTTTTAAGGCTATTAAAAAAAAGGAATGTAAGCAGTAAACATAATAAATACATAAAAAAGTATGAGACATAATATTTTTACCGAACTCAATGCCCTATAGAATTCTTGTCACAGGGAATGATCGTGGCCATTCCCTGGTGTATAGGTTTGCCTGTTACAAATTCACCGGGATAGCTTTTGGAATCAGGCGGTAGTTAAACTCCTTCGGGATATGTCCTTCTTCTATGTCTCGGATTTCGCCGTCAAGCTCCTGGGTACTATAGCCTTCCGGGATTACCTGAATTTCACTTCCTTGATAAAGGGTAACACCGGACATTTGGGAAACATTTCCCGAATATACCTTGTGTGATTCAAAAAACAATCTCCATTTGGATATAGCTTTTACATGGACAATTTCAAAGTTATCGGCTGTCAAACTTGCGTTTGGAGCCCAGTGCATCCCGCCTCCGCTAAATTGTGCATTACAAACGAAAAAGTTTATCAAACTGGTATTAACTTCTGTCCAGTTTTCTTCTCCTGTTTTACGTATTCTTAATGTACAGGCGGGGGGGGTGTATTTAATCAGCATTTTTATACTGCTATAAAAGAAAGCAAGGGTTCCCCATCTTTGCAGATTGGAAGATTTTAGCGATTTATTTACATCTCCACCCAGTCCTACAGAACTAATATTCATAAAATACTGGGGACTTTTTCCTTCTTCATAATGTGTGATGCCGCAATTTACTTTTGTAAAACGGTTCTCTTTTAGAGCCTGCATATAATCCGGGCTTTCAATATGGAGTGTTTTTATAAAGTCTCCACCGGTACCCAGATTTATGACACCGAAAGGAATGTTGGTATCAATAAGTTTTCCTTCATCAAAATAACCGTTCGTAGCTTCGTTCACGGAGCCATCTCCGCCGGCTATTAGAATCTGGTCATATTGTTTATGAAGAAGACAGGTTCTTACCCGGCTCGTACAGTCTTTGGGAGCTTTGGTTCTGTATACATCAAAATCTCCCAGGTTCTCTCTCAGAGTCGGCTCTATTTTCAGAAAAGCTTTTTCTGCTTTACCATTTTTACTTTTTGGATTAATAATGAGAAGGCGCTTCATTTACTTGCTTCCTTTACTCTTTTAATTACTATATAAATACCTGCAAAAAAACCTACAAAGCTGCACGCTAACAATAGGTAAGGTGCATATCCAAATTTTCTATCAAGGTACTGACCTAAAAAAGCAAAGCCTGCCATGATAACCCCCATCTCAATTCCGAGAGAAGAAAGTTCCCAGAGGGAACGGGCCGATACTTTTTTGGTTCCGAAATTTTCTACTTCAGGATTTTTCCGATTCTCTTCCATCTAAATTCCATCCGGGCAAAGCGGTACCATAGGGTTTTTTCTATCCAGGACTTCAGAACTCGAAAGCCTCTTTCCGGCTCCTGAACATTCAACTCCGAAGGATGGCAGATTTTAAGCAGTTCTTTTTCATCCACATCATCTACGGGTAGTCCGTGAATAGCTCTTGTATACAACTGGCTACATTTACTGTCTTTCCAGTTTATAGAAAGATAAATAACCATAGCTTTTCCTAATATATCTTCTCGTTTGACAAGACCCCAGTACCGTGAATCGCTGGAATCCTCCCGGTTATCTCCCATTACAAGATAATAGTCATCCGGTATAGTCCCTATTCTTTCGTTATTACAATAAGACTTTAAAAATTCAATATTTCCTGTACTATAATCATCCGGTATCGTTTCTTCCCGGATTCCGGCTTTATCCATTTCGCAATGAGCAAATAGAAATCGAAAATTACCCCGACCTTCCCCTTCTAAAACAAAGTGCTGGAAGTTCTGTTTTTTCTCCAAGAAGAGTGATTTGTCCATTGCCCATACGTTATCCAGATCCTTCAACTCATTACCCGGTTCAATAGCAACCGGGCTATAATCTTTAAATTCTTTTGAGCCTTTTTCCTGGTATTCGAGAATCGTATAGTTTATAACTTTTCCTTTTATATCTTTGATACTTCTTGTGCTGAATCGAATTTTGTCTCCCGGCATTCCTAATACGCGTTTCACAAAGCGCTTGGAGAATAAACTCGGCATTATTTTCCGAAGAACCCGTCTGCTAAAAGTTTCTCCGTAGTATTCACCGGGCATAGCGGAGGGAGGAGGAGCGAAAGTAACAATATCCCCCCTTTTAGGGTTATCAAAACGAAATACTTCGTCTTCCGTAAAAGGCATTCGAAACGAATACCGCATTTTATTTACAAAAAGAAAATCTCCAATCTTTAAGGTTGGAATCATGGAACCTGAGGGAATATTATTTGCATCCAGAAAACTGGATTTAAATGCAAAAACCAGAAGAAGCATAAAAATCAAGGAACGGGTCGAACCCCCCTCTTTCTTTTTTTCTACCTTTTCTTCTTTTTCTGTATTGTTGGCTTTATTTTTCATATTGAACCGAGTAAATTAAATAAAATAGGCTATAAAAACGTCCTGAAAGTATTAGTTTTCAGGACTTCTTTTCTGTCAATAGTTTGTAAAAGCCTAATCTGTGAGGAAAAGTGAAGGTTGTATTTCTTCTAATTGTTGAATCGGAATACCGGTATAGGCTTCCATCAGCTCCTTCTGGTATTTTTTTATGATGGCCAGATCCTTATCATTCGTGAGAGGACGCACAAATTTCATCGCAATATCTGCGTATTTTTTATTATTCTTATAACTGTCCTGAAGCTGCTTCAAACTTTTCTTGAGTTCTTCTTTCGTTTCTTGTGGCACATCCGGGTTATGAATTGCTTCTATAAGTTGTTTTTCACTGTCCTTTTGGAGTTTATCGAAACGAAGCATACCGATTTCTCCCTGCGAAACATTCCATGCCCAGGCAATTTTTGCATTGACCCTCACATAATCTGCAAAACTTTTAAATCCACCTTCTTTTATTGCCGTTTCTATTTCTTTGAATAGTTCAGTTCCGCTTTCGATGCCTTCTCCTTTTTTAGCCAGTTTTTCCGGAATGCCTTTTCCAAATTTATGCAGGGCTTTGGTGACTTTTATATAGTTTTTTATGGTTTCATCATTTAGCTCTACACCCGATACATTTTCGTGATAAGTGTCATACAATTTTTTATCCGGTCTATCACAGTATAATAATGGTATTATAAGAGGAAGTATTAGAAATAACTTATTCATGCTTATCCATCCTTATCCTGTCCTGTTTTTCCCTGAGAATTTCAAGGGCCTGGTTTAAAACCAGTGTAAAAATATTTCCCTCTCCTTTTTCGCCCTGTATAATATTGTATCGAACGTCTCCCATATTTTCAGTCATAGCAGAAATAATTTGAGGTAAGGCTTTATCTATAAATTCCCTTTCTAAACTATAGGGGCTGCCGTTCTTTTCTATAGACAGACGTTTTTCGAGATAGCTTAACTCTTCTCCATGTAGAATACTACTGGCTTCTGCTTTTTTTCTCTCGCTGTCTGTTTCAAAATCCAGAACTTTTTTCTTAAGCTCCAGGTCTTTATTTTGCCGAAACTCTTTTAGTTTTTCTTCTTCTTCTGCCCGGTACTGATCCAGTCCAAATTGCTTTTCTTCGTTTTTTCGACTCAGTATAATTTCATTTTCTCTCAATTCGGCTTTAATTTCCTGCTTTTCCAGTTCTGCTGCTTTTCGGTGTTCACCGAGGGCTTTTTCATTGCTCAATCGACGAATTTCCAATTCTTTTTCTGTTTGGATTTCTGCTAATTTGGATTCGCGGATTTTATCGCTTTTATACAGCATTTGCATAGCCTGGAAGATTTCCAGATCCTGGATAAAAATATCCTGCACATTTACTGTGACTATTTCTACACCCCAGCCTTCATTTTCCCTGCTTACTACATCAGAAAGACTCTTTTTTAAAGTTTCAGCTATACCTTCTTTACGTTTTCGAATACAGTCTTCTACGCTTAAAACAGCTACCAGCTCTTTTACATAGGAGCGACACATATCGGCTATCATATGACCCAATTTTTCTTCAGCAAGCGGACGATTGGAAAAGTTAATTAACTTATATATTTTCAGAGGGTTATTGATTTTATAAACTACCATCCCTCGAACTTTTATATCCACATTGTCTGAGGTAAGCTGGTTGGCTTTAAAAACAATCTCTTTCATGCTGGTAGGGATTATAAAAACGGTATCCCTCGGCCACTTAAAACAACTGGCACCCTGACCGCTACTTTTCTCATTCAATTTTCCTTTTTTAAAATGAATCAGGTATTCACTCGGAAGGGCGGTTATATAACCCCAGCGCTTAGAACTTCTGGGATCATCCGGGGAATTGGTAATCATGCTGAATTCTTTATCAAAATCAATCTTGGAATTTTCCTGGTCTTTCATGGGTATCTAAAATCCTTACCCTTAAATACTTTAGTTTTTTTGAATAAAAGTCCAGTATAAAAAAATGAGAGAAAAGAAATCACATAAAAAAAGAGAAACACCGCTATTTCCTTTACAAAAGATGAAAACAAAAAATATTTTGAATTATATGGAAAAAGCAGTTTATAAGATCTTACTGGCAGATGATGACCCATTTTTGCGCTCAACTATGAAGCAGGTTCTCTCCAGCGAAGATCCCTATATTTTCTACGAGGCAGAAAACGGACAGGAAGCTATTCAAATTGCCACTCATAAAATGCCCGACCTCATAATTATGGATTGGATTATGCCCGAAATGGATGGCATTGCTGCTATAAAAAAAATCGCTTCCTATAAAGAAACCAAACAAATCCCGATTATTCTTTGTTCGGCAAGAGAAGTAGATTTGAAAGAATGCAAAGCTTTCCTCGAAGCTGGAGCTGTGGATTTTATCCAAAAACCCGTAAAATTTGCCGAGTTATTTTCCAGGGTTCGAGCCATGTTAAATCTCTCGCAGTCCATTAAAACAATAAAAGAACAAAAATCCGATCTGGAGATTTATCAAAATCATCTACAGGAGTTAGTGGATATGAAAACCCGGGAATTAAAAAATGCAAATGCCAAACTTACTGCTTACCAATCTGCCCTGAATACTTCTGCTGCTATTGTATATACAGACAGAAATGGAACCATTACTTCAGTTAATGATACTTTCTGTAAGATTTCTCAGTATAAAGCAGAAGAAATTATCGGGAAAAATCCGAGGGTGATGAAATCTGATGTTCATCCGAGGGAATTTTTTGAAGATTTATGGAAAACAATTCTTTCCGGTAGGGTCTGGAAAGGAGAAATTTGTAATGCAGCAAAAGATGGTTCCACGTACTGGCTTGATACAACTATCATTCCTTTTGTTGATGAAAAGGGAGAGCCCTTTCAGTTTCTTGCCATTCGTTTTGATAATACGGTACAGAAGAAGGCAAGAGAAGGAATTAACCAGGCTTTGATAAAAGAGATCGAATTGAATAAGTTAAAAACCGCATTTATCTCGACTGCATCGCATGAATTTAAAAACCCCCTCGCTACCATACAATCCTGTGCAGAAATCATTGCCCTGCTGGCAAAAAAGCAGCTCGATGCAGAAACCAGTGGAAATTTTCAGAAATACATTGATAGAATTATATACGGAGTGGAAAAAATCAATACCCTTTTAAATGATATTCTTTTACTCGGCAGGGCTGATTCGGGAAGAATCCAATTCAATCCAATTAAGACAAATTTAGCTCCTCTTATCCAAAAAATAATGGAAAATGATTTCTCCCAGTATGAGAGGGTGAAGGATATTGATTTAGAAGAGGAAGGAGATATTCGGATGATCTCGGTCGATCCGGTTCTTTTTGGTCATATTATTAGTAATCTCTTAAGTAATGCCCTGAAGTATTCTCAGGATAAAAAGGCTCCTGAAATAAAGATAGAGTATCAGGAAACAGAAGTGAAAATTCATATAACAGATTTTGGAATCGGAATTCTCAAATCCGAACAGGAGCAGATTTTTTCTTCTTTTTTTAGGGGAAGTAATACAAAAAAAATTGTCGGAACCGGACTCGGTCTTGTTATCGCCAGACAAATGGTTGAATTACATTCAGGAACTATTTCCTTTGAGAGCTTGCCCGGAGAAAAAACCACCTTTACAGTATCTTTTCCGAGTCTTTAGGTTTTGCGAAGAACACACCATCGAATATCGAAGTATCCGATGGTGATGTACGGAGTATCGTTCTATCTATCTTTCTTTATTCTTATCTGTTAAGCTATTTAAGAAAGTAACAATTTCTTTAATTTCATTATCTTTCAACTCGATTCCTAACTGGTGAGTTCCCATTAGTTTTACAGCATCTTCGAGAGTTTTTACCTTGCCATCATGGAAATAAGGGGCTGTTAATGCAATGTTTCTTAAAGAAGGAACTTTAAATACAAATTTATCTTCTTCCTTTTTGCTTACATTAAATCTTCCGAGATCCTCTGTTTCGTATGGTTTTACCTGGCCTAATTTGCGGAAAGAATTTCCCCCGAAAAGCGGACCGTTGTGACAGGACTGGCAGCCCTTTGCCATGAAAGTTTCAAAGCCTTTGAGTTCTGCTTCAGTTAGAGCCTTAAAATCTCCGCGAATAAAATCATCAAACCTGTCATTGGTTTTCAGAGTTCTTTCAAAAGCAGCAATCGCTTTTGCTATATTATCATAAGAGATCTTTTTCTCATCTTTGGGGAAAGCTTTTTCGAAAAGGGGTTTGTAGTCTGCTATAGAAGTAATTTTTTCTTCTACTACAGCTTCATTTAACATGCCCATTTCAATCGGGTTCGTAATCGGTCCTTTGGCTTGCCCGATTAAGTCAGCTACTCTTCCGTCCCAGAATTGAGCTGTGTGATAACCGGCATTTAAAACGGTAGGAGAGTTTCTGTCTCCACGTTTTCCCAGTGCTCCCGGAGAAGTAGGTTCGTTATCTACTCCGCCTTTCTTATTCAGAACATCATGACAGCTATTGCAGGATTGTGTATCGTTAACCGAAAGCTTCTTCTCAAAAAACAGCTTTTTTCCGAGATCGATTAAATCCTGGGTATCATTTTCTGAACCGGGCATTTTTGCCGGAATTGCCCCGAAAGATTCAGCTTTTTTTTTCAAATCTTTCATCTTTTCTGAGGGCCCGCAATTTATAATAAATACAAAGAGGCTAAAAACCAAAATACTTATTCTCATATTTTCTCCTTTTTCCTTGACCTGAGTTCATTATTTATAGATTAAGAAGAGTTTTCCTGTAAACCTTTCTTATTTTGGGAGTTTTTAGAATGAGTCTAAAAAATCAAATCTTTTTCTTTCCTTATTTTCTTTTTCTTTCTTTTTTTGAGCTTTATCCCCAGAATCTATCTATTGTCGAAAAACCTATTCCCGTTGCTCCGAAAGAAAGACTCAAACTCATCCGGGAATATGCAGATTTACACTACGGAAAGGGCTTTATAAGGGCTGATGGAAAAATAGAACCTCGTTTCATCGTGATTCATTCAACCGAAACTCAGGATTTTTCTTCCACCTATCAAATTTTTAACGGGAATCGACTTCAGGGTAGAGAGGACATTCGTTCCGGTGGAAACTATAATGTGGGAACACCTTTTGTTGTAGATAAAGATGGGACTATTTACCGGATTTTTCCGGAAATTCTTATGGGAAGGCATTGTATTGGCCTGAATCACATCAGTATAGGAATAGAAAATGTCGGATTTCATGCGAAGGGCCTAAGTGAAAAGCAGTTAGAAGCGAACCTGGCGCTGGTCGAACATCTTTTAAAAAAATATCCAAAAATAGAATTTCTCATAGGCCATTATGAGTATACAGACTGTGAAAAAAATCCCTTCTTCAAAGAAAAAATGCGAGATTATCGAACCGAAAAAACGGATCCCGGAAAAGATTTTTTACAAAAGCTCCGGATAAGATTGAGAAATAAGGGAATTACTTTAAAAAGTTGTAGTCCGAAAGCTTGAGTTTCTTTCCTATTATGCGACATCAGGAAAAGGTAATACAGAAGAAGGATGGTAGGAGTGGCGGTAAATACTCCTTAATTCTTTCATCTCCTTACAGGAAAAAACTCCATTGTTTCCCAGAATCCACTGGTCTTTAAGCTCGACTTCAAGTTGAGAAAGAAGAGAATACAGGTTTTGGAATAATTCGAGGTCTTCAGGGCTTGGCAGGCAAGAATGTCCGGGATGGTTATGCGAAATAATAGCAGAAGCAGCCCCATCATCCAGAATAAGTTTTACCAGGTCCCGGCAGTAGATTCCAACCTCTCGAAGACTTCCCCTTGCAATCAGTTCGAGGTTAATCAGTTTATCTTCACAATCGAAAGTTAATAAAAAGAAACATTCTCGAACTTCCCTTCTCGAACGAAGTAATAGAAGTTCTATGATACTATAAAAATCTCCGGACCTGCTTTCTTGATGAAACAAACCAAAGAGTTTGAGACGATTCACGATTTCGCGGGCTGCATAAAGATTGGCAATTTTTGCTTTTCCCATTCCCAATTCTTTTTCCAGTACACTGACCGGTGTATTCAGAAGGTTATAAAGACCATTAAAACGAGCCAGAAGGGTACGAGATAGCTCCTCCACACTGTACCCCCGGCTTCCCTTGCCGAGGAGTATAGCTATTAATTCCCATTCTTCGAGGCTCTCCGGGTTTTTTAATACCCTTGAGCGGGGATCTTTCATAAAAATAATGACTTAAGAAAGCTCCGGTAGTTGAAGATTTCGTCTCATCATTTCAGAAAGATCGGTTGAAAACAGGTTTCCGGTTTGTACCAGTTGACCTTCAAAAAGATCTTTCAGGTAATCTTCAAAGGTGAGTCCCAGAAAGGGAGAATCCATCACTCCCTCAGGGTTTAAACCTCTGCCTTTCAAGCCACCTCTTCTTCTCCTGTATACCGGGCTTTCTATAGCACGAATAATCATCTTGGTCCTCCATCCCTCTTTATATTAGACATAATTCTTTCAAAGTAAATGTAAGCTTTTTGAAAAATAATAAACTACCTAAAAGAATACTAAACATATAACTATCACTAACTTTATATTTAGTTCCTGTCAAGCATTTATCCTAATTTTTCTACTTACTTTCTAAAAATTACTATAACATTTGTGTGGGACAAAATAGAAACTGCGGGCTAATTTTTTTTTATTTTTTATCCAAAAAATCCATCTGGAACCTTCCTTTTTTTACCTATTCAGGTATGAAAGCACTGATTTCGCTTATTCAGTTCCTGTTGATTTTTATATATGCTTTTTGCCTGTACGCAAAAGAAGAAAGAGAACCTGTATCGACCGGAAAATCTATCTATTTTTTCTTTGATTTACCTTCTGTTATAGAAAAGAAGGAGAAAAAGAAAGCACATGTACAGGTAAAAAAGTCTTTTAGTAAAAAGAAGCCCCAAAAAAAATTTTCAAAAAAAGTGTATCCCTTTACAGTTTCAGAACTTTTACAAAAGAAAGTTCCCCTGAGCTTTGCCCTTCGAATCGCAAAAGCCAGTCGAGATTCGAAAAATTACCAAAAGCTAATGTCTACCCTCCCCTTAAAACTTCAAAAGCTTATGAAGGCTTTACAGTATGAAAAACGAAAAAAAGATAAAGCCCTTCCAAAAAAAGAAGAAAAAAAAGTTATTAGACCCGGACAAAACATCCCCAAAAAAACAGGTACAAAGAATCAAAAACCAGGCGAAGAAAAAAAATTTCTTATAGGTCTAAATACCAGCTACTACGATAGTCGATATACCAGTTTTGATAGAAATACTAAGGAAAATTTTTTTGGAGCTTTTCAAAAAAAAGACTACGGTCTCTTTCTCGAAAAAAGAAAAGAGAAAGCTTTATTTTCTTTTTATCATACTTCCCGGTATCATTATCTTTCTATAGGCCATCGCTATAGTCCATTTTCGAACTTTTTATTTGCTCCGGATCCGGACTTTTATTCCAATCTCAAAGAGGCCAAAATTCCTTCTCCCAAAAAAGCTTCCGCTTTTTTTTCTTTATTCCCGGCCCGATTATCACCCGGCGTTTTTCTCGCTTCCGATTTTGCAGAAAAAACCCCCGGTATATTCTTTTCTTTTCCCTCTAATATTCTGACTTTTGCATATTCCTTTGAAACAAAACAGAACTATCTCAATTTAAAATTGAAGGGAGAAAAAAAACAGGGTTTAGAGGCTTACGGACAGGCTGAACTAAAAGGGAATCGGGATCATTATCGAAGTTATGCGATTTTCTATTATCCACTACCAGCCTATAAGCTCGAAGTTTACTCCCTGCACAGGGAAGAGAAATCGAAGGATAGCTTAGAAACCAACAACCCTGATTTTAATACAGGTAGCAATTTTTTGCAGGTTCAATATGGAAAAATATCCTATAACCATTTCACTTCTACATCCTATTTGTTTCAGAGGAATATGGATTTTTTTAGAACTTATGCTTCTTTAGACTTCTTGCTTTTCTCCTTAAGTTTACATACAGGACTGGTTATAGGAACCTTTCAACAACGAAAGCAATCGGTTTATTCTTCTCAGTATCTCAGCACAGAAGGCTATAGTCTTGCCCTGATGTACAGAGATTATCGAGACAAAGCCTCTCTAAAACTGGAAAAATCAATAAGCTCCGAGGCCAGGCTTTATTTCTCTTATTCCTTATATTTCTTAAGAACGTATTCTTTCCATTTTGCTTTTTTATTGGCTCGCGAAAGAAATGCCTTTCTTTCCCCATTTATTGGGGGAGAATCTTTGAGTCCGTATCGCTTAAGTTTTACAGAGAAACCAGTTTTTCTGTCAATACGCCTTTCTTCGGATTTGTTCAGCCTCAATCTGAGTACCGGCAGAAAAAAAGACGGAAAAGGAGATACCTACTTTGCAAACCTGCAATTTGCAAAGGAATTTTAGGAATATCACTTGCGGTCTATTCGAGTGATATTTTTATAATCTTAGTTATTATGAAAAAGATAAAAATCAGTACCATCAGTCTCAAAACGACTCCCCTGGATATAGAGGGAAACCGCAGGAATATTATTAATGCCCTGCAGGATAAGCAGGTGGAAAACTCCGGGATTATTCTTTTCCCTGAGCTCTGTCTCACAGGCTATGGTTGTGAAGACGCCTTCTATAATAGTCATCTCTGGAAAGACGCTATGACTTCCCTTATCAAAATCCTTCCCCATACTGTGGGTAAATTTGTCGTAGTGGGCTTACCCGTATTTTTATCTCCTTACCTGTATAACTGTGCAGCTGTCATTTGTGACGGAAAAATAGCCGGTTTTATCCCCAAACAAAATCTTGCCAATACAGGGATACACTACGAGAAACGCTGGTTCAAAGAAGGTTTTAATGAACATGAACTTGTTTCTTATTATGATATGCATATTCCTTTCGGAAATTACCTCTTTGAACTCGGAGACGTTATTATAGGAGTAGAAATTTGTGAAGACTCCTGGGTAATGAATCGAACTTCCCACCTCCATTCTCAGAATGGAGCGAACATCATCCTTTCCTCCGGAGCTTCTCATTTTTCCCTGGGTAAACATGAAATAAGAAGACAAATTTTCTTAGAAAGCTCCCGTAATCAAAACAATATCTTTGTTTATTCTAATTTAAATGGAAACGAAGCGGGAAAGGTTGTTTTTGATGCAGGTTGCATGGTCTGTCAAAATGGAGAATTGTTATCCGAGGGAAAACGCTATCACATGAGCGATTACGAAATCTTGAATACGGTAGTGGATATTGATTTAAATCATCATAACCGTTCAAGATATTTTAGAGATAGCTATTACGATAAGACAAAACCTATTCGGATTATACAACTGGAATATGAATTAGAGGATACACAGGAAGACTTAAATCGACCGATTGCGGTTCAGGATGAAGATCCCTTCGAAGCATTTTCCGAGGTGGTGAGTCTCGGTCTTTTCGACTACATGAGAAAAACAAAGACGAAAGGCTATACCCTCTCTCTTTCCGGTGGTGCGGACAGTGCAGCCTGTGCCTGTCTGGCTTATATCATGAAACACCGAATCGAAACCGAGTTAATGGAAAGTGAGAAAGAAAAACTTAAATTAGATTTATCTAAATATCTCTGTACTATCTACCAGGGAACGAAAAATAACTCGGATACAACAAAAAATGCAGCGGCCCTACTCGCTAAAGAACTGGGTGCTATTCACCACGATATAGAAGTAGATGCACAGGTTGAACTGATAGTAAAGATGATGGAAAACCTACTCGGATACGAACTGAATTGGAAAGACCATGACATCCCCTTACAAAATGTGCAGGCAAGGGTGCGCTCTCCGAATGTCTGGTTTTTAGCCAATGTGCACAATCATTTACTCTTTTCTACAGGAAATAGAAGTGAAGGCTCAACCGGTTACATGACTATGGATGGGGACTCTTCGGGTTCTGTGGCTCCCCTGGCCGGCGTTAGCAAAGAGTTTGTTCTGGCCTGGCTTCGCTACCTGCATGAGGGAAAGTATAAAAAAATTGGAAAAATAGAGGCTCTCGGTTCCATTATAAATCTGAAACCCAGTGCAGAATTAAAACCTTTATCGGAAGCCCAGGAAGACGAGAAAGATTTGATGCCCTACTGGTTATTGCAAAAAATCGAATATGAATTTGTAGTGAACGGAAGGAATAACAGAGAGATCTTTGAAGCCCTGCATCCTGAAATTAAGAATATGAGTGAGTTAGAACTCATGAAGCATATTGACCGCTTCATTTCTCTTTTTAAACGTTCCCAGTGGAAAAGAGAGAGAGTTCCGCCTTCTTTCCACCTCGATTCTTACGGTCTGGATCCGAGGTACAGTTATCGTTTTCCAATTTTATCGGTATAAGTTTGGTGAAGATAAACCGGGCATTAGCCCGGTTATTATTGTCTCAGGACTTATTGTATTCGGGTTTTTTCCGTTTATGGAATGATTCCATAGCCACATCAAACTCGTGGGAATACAAATAACTCGAATTCCAGAGAGCTACATAACGAAGGCCTTCTTCCAAAGTTTTTGTTGTTAGTTCTCTCATAACTTCTTTTACACCCACCTGAACAAACATTGGGTTTTCAGCAATTTCATTGGCTACTTTTCTTGCATAATCCATTGCTTCATCAAAGCTCGGAAGTATATTAGAAACAAGACCCATACGTAAAGCTTCTGCTGAGGAAATGTCTTTTCCGGTCAAAGCTAATTCCCTCGTATTTCCCTGTCCTATAATTGCCGGAAGGCGATTCAAGCTTCCCATGTCAGCTACAATAGCCACTTTAATTTCTCTCAAAGAAAAGCTGGCATCGGACGTGCAGTAGCGCATATCGCAGGCGGATATCAGATCAAGCGCCCCACCAATACAATGTTTATGTACGACCGCAATCGAAGACTTATTGGAATCATAAACAGCATTGATTCCTTTTTGCATATCAAGTATAAGCTGCATAAGCCTGGCCCTGGAATCGGCAGTTTTACTGTGGAGAATATCTTTGAATTGAGCGGTAAAACTGGCTATGTCCAGACCGGTAGAGAAGGATTTTCCCCTGGCAGCGATAATAAAGGCCCGGATAGAAGGCTCTCCATTGATTTCTGCTACAGCATCCGGGAGTTCCGACCAAAAATCCCAGTCCATGGCGTTACGTTTTTCAGGTTTATTAAGATAAAGGATAGCAATATTTCCTTCCTGCACGATTTCGAAGAAATTGAACTTTGTTTTCATGGTACCTTTATCTTGCAAATAGAAGAACTGAAAAGCCTTTTTCTTCCTGAATTAAGAGAGTCAGCTCTCAATTTTTCCGACAAAAGCAGATCAGTTTCAAGAAGAAATAGATACAATATTTAATCAGGAATTTTTCGATGCTTTACCTGTTCTCCTAAAAAATTAGGCCTGGAAAATTTTAAAAAAACCAAAAAATTATTGTAAAGCTTTTATCCCTATTATAGGCTTATTTTATCAATCAGCCCGGAGAAACTTATGCCTGAAGAAAGACAAAGAGAACGTGACCTTATTTTATCACCCAATGAATATGCCTTTATTTCTGACCAGACCAAGGGTAATATCAATGTTTACGTAGGACCCTATAAAGCGAGCTTATCTACTACCGACCAACCCATTACCTTTGATATGAAATCCAAGCGCTTTGAAAAGTGTATCCTGGAAACATCCATTCTTCCTTTTGCTATTGCACCGGAAGGCTGGTATTTGACCCTAAAAAACCCATCCAAAGATGATTCTCATCCAAAAACCGGTACTGTCAATAGTATGCTGGAACTCAATGTCGGTCATAAGATTAATATACCGGGTCCGGTTTCATTTGCTCTCTGGCCGGGGCAAATGGTGGCTGTTGTAAAAGGGCATCATTTACGCTCCAACCAATACCTTCTGGTTCGGGTATATGATGAAAAAGCAGCAAGAGAAAACTGGAATAAAGCCGTTATAAAAAGTCAATCCGAAGATGAGAGTGGAAGTAGTCAGTTCGATGTTAGTAAACTGACTCTCGGAAAGCAAATCATTATAAAGGGAACCGATATTTCTTTTTATATTCCTCCAACCGGTATTGAAGTAGTGAAAGGCGAAAAAGGGGAATATATTCGTAAAGCTGTAACCCTCGAACGTCTGGAATACTGTATTCTTTTAGATGAGAACGGAAACAAGCGTTATGTTCGCGGACCGGAGGTCGTTTTTCCGGAACCTACCGAGTCTTTTATTGAAACCGATGGAATCCGTAAATTTCGAGCCATCGAGCTGAGTGAAATCAAAGGGCTTTATATAAAAGTGATAGCTCCCTACTCCGAAGGCGGAAAGGAGTATAAAGAAGGAGATGAACTCTTTATTACCGGTAATGATATGATGATCTATTTTCCGCGTAAGGAACATGCTATCATCAAATACGGAACCAATGAAATCCATTACGCGGTCGCCATTCCTGCCGGAGAAGCCAGGTACGTGATGAATCGTTTAACCGGGGAAGTGAGTCTCCATAGAGGCCCGGATATGCTCTTGCCGGATCCGAGAAAGGAAGTCATTATTCGCCGAATCCTCAGTGATAAGCAAGTAAGTTTATTATTTCCCGGTAATATTCGAGCCAAAGAAGTTAACGAAGAACTAAGAAAGCAATTGCAGATTCAGCAAGCCAAGGGTAAAGCTAAGAAGAAAGATTCGCCTATGCAGGAAATGGAAGAAATCCTGGCTGCCGATGATGAAGGCATGGGCACTATGGAAAAATTCTCAGGAGATACCTTCCAGAGAAATAGGGCCTATACTCCTCCGAGAACGATTACTCTCGAAACCAAGTATGATGGGGCAGTTTCCTTAAGTATTTGGACGGGTTATGCCATTATGGTGGTTGGAAAAACGGGAGAAAGAAAAGTTGTGGTCGGGCCCAAAACTTATCTATTAGAATATGATGAAGAAGTTCAGGTCTTTTCTCTTTCTACCGGAAACCCCAAGTCGGACGAAAATCTATTGCAGGATGTGTATCTCAGGGTTCTAAATAATAAAATCTCTGACACTCTTGAGGTGGAAACAAAGGATTTTGTCCGGGTATCTATTGCCCTTTCTTACAGGATGAATTTTGTAGAAGAGCCGGCCAAATGGTTTAATGTTGAGAACTACGTAAAGTTTTTAACAGACCGTTTCCGTTCCATTCTCAGAAGCAAGGTAAAGTCTTACACCATAAATGATTTCTATACCAATGCTTTTGAAATCATTCGCTCTACAATATTAGGAAGTGAATATAAGGGTTATCTTTTCCAGGAAAATAACCTGCATGTCTATGATACAGAAGTTTTGAATATTAAGATATTAGATACAAATATTGCCAAGTTACTGATGGAAGCCCAACAAACTTTGATACAGGAATCTGCAACTCTTACCCGTGAGAAATCACGTTTAGAAATTACCAAATTTTTGGAAAATATCAAGCAGCAAACAGCAAAAGCCCAGTACGGCACGCGTAAACTTCTGTATGATTATGATAAAGAGGAAGTGGAAAAGAAGAAAGAATTAGAAGTATCTAAGATTCTTTCCGAAACAGAAGCAGCCAAATTAAAGTTGAATAATGAGTATCAGGAAGAAGAAATCTATGGCAAAGTAAAAACTCTGCAATTAGAAAGAGAGAAAGTGAGTAACGAGCAGGATCTGTATTTTAGAACCAAACAACAGGAACTGAACGAAAAAGAACTGGCTGCCCAGATTCGTGCTGTTGCAGAAAAAGCAAAAGCGATTTCTCCGGATTTAATTGCAGCTTTGCAATCCTTTTCCGACAAAGAACTCTTACAAAAAGTGGCAGAGTCTATGTCTCCTCTGGCCATACTGGGTGGAGAGTCTGTATCTGATGTTTTTGCAAGACTTTTACAGGGAACGAAGCTGGAAAGCGTGTTCTTAAATATCGGTTCGGAAGGGATAGGAAAAATTATTCAGAAAAAATCAGAATAATCAACTAATAGTTTGTAGCGTCATGGAGAGTCATCTGCCATGACACTACAGATTTTAAAAGTTAGAAAAGTTAGAAAAGTTAGAATATATAAATATTCTAAATTTCTCCCCGGTTTAAAGCGAGAAGCCAGTGTTCAGCTTTCAGCCAGAATTCCAAATCCTTGTTTTGTGGACAGCCTTCCTTTTGCCAGAAGAAATAGGCAACTTCCTGTATCCTCTGTGCATCCGGTCTATCCTCTCTATAATAATCACAGGTACCCGTTTCAGAGTGAAAAGGGGGCTTTCCGAAAAAATCCTGCCTCCCGGCCACAAGCATTGTATAACGCAGACAATGTTCTTTTATTGGACAAAAGTCCCCCGTACATCTTAAAAAATCAGGACTCATAAGCTCCTCCTTACTTCCTTATTCCTTTTTATAGAACTACAATAACAAAATTCCTACAATCCCAAGTCTTTAATTTTCCTATACAGGGTTCTTTCGGAGATTCCCAGAAGTTTGGCTGCCTTTTCTCTGTTTCCGTCTACAAATTGTAGATTGATCTCTATAATATTTTTTTCATATTCGAAAAGACTTATACCCGGAACAATTTGAAGTTTTCCACCCGGCAGAGGTGCATCCGAAAGAAAACCGGGAGGAAGCTCTTTTAAACTGAGAGTTCTTTTGGAAGCAATGGCAACCATTCCTTCTAAAAGATTTTTTAGTTGGGCCACATTGGCAGGCCAATGATAGGTTCGTAAAAACTGGGCCAGATCGTCAGCCAGTTTTCCCAGGCTTTTATTATATTTTTTTGTAAATTCAGTTAAGAAAAAATTTACAAGAATCGGAATGTCCTCTCTCCTTTCCCGAAGTGGTACAATTTCTAATTTATATAAAGCTAAGATACGGAACAGTTCCGGTCGAAACGAATTATCTTTGAGTTTGTTCGCAATTACCGGTTTAGAAGAAAATAAATAGAATATATTTTTAAAGCTATACTCTTTCTTTTTATCTGAGAGAAAAAGCCCCCTATCTAAAAGACGATACAAAACATTCTGCTCTTTTTCGGACATGTTTTCAATACTATCCAAATACAAGCAAAGCGAATCTATAGTCGGGTTTTCCCCCCGTTTCTTTTGGATCTTTTTTTCTTTATCTAATTTCAGAATGAGGAGGTTTAATTCATCTTCCAGAGAGTAAGTATCAATCTTATAAAATATCGGATGGCTGTGTTCAAACCTTCGGTATAGAATTTCAGCCACATAGTCTCTACCCGTACCTTCCTCTCCGTTAATTAAAGTATGCAGGTTCGGAGAGGGATGTTTAATAATTCTCTCTTTCAGATGCCTGATAGAATTTGAAATTCCTAATATTTCTTGCTCTTTTTTCTTATTCCCAGGGTTCTTCATCCTGACTCTCCCAGAGATACCACGAAAGGATACTCCTGTAGGGTGAATATCGTTTTATATGAGTTTCAATTTCCGATTTGTTTTCTCTCGGTATGCCATAGATCTTTTCAACTCCCCGGCGAAGCCCCAGGTCTCCAATCGAAAAAATATCGAGACGGTTCAGGGCAAACATCATCACCATTTCCGCCGTCCAGGGTCCGATTCCCTTCACAGAACAAAGCTCTTTCTTTAGTTCATCATCTGCTAATGTCCGGAGTTTTTTTTCTGTCCATTCCCCGGAATGAAATTTATCCGCAATTCGTTTTAGAGTTCCTGTTTTTGTACGGGAAAGGCCCTGTTTTCTGCAAGTTTCTTCATCGATTGTTAAAAGGCTTAAGGGAGAAGGAGGAGTGTTTTTTCGTTTTACACCGCAGGCTTTAAATAATCTTTCCTGTATGGCTCTTGCTGCCTGTAGAGAGAGCTGCTGGGCAATGACAGATTTAATCAGTGTATAGTAAGCGTTACCTATGGATTGAAAACGACAATCTCCTACCGAATCGATTAATCCGGCTGTAGCCTTATCCCTTGCACATAAAAAGGATAAAGCTTCCTTGAAGTTGTAAACGATACCTTGTTTCAGATTTAGCGGTAATTCTTCTGGAGTTTTTTCTCCATCTGGGATTTTTTCTTATAATAATTCACCAGCTTTTCCAGCTCATGAAGATCCAGACAGCGAATTTTCCCCTGGTCTAATTTTAAAAACTTATTCTTAGCTAAAAGATCGAGAAATATTCTTTCATCCCGGTTTTCGGCCAGGCCAACCATTTTTAGAACATCGCGAACACCTACATCGTAAGTATGGGCGACTTTCGGTCCAACTTTAATACGGTTTTTCTCAACAAGGGTAAGTAGAGTATCGGCAATTCTTCCTGCCGGATCGGTAATCATAAGGTTAGCGAGCTGTTTATAAGCGTGCCAGATACGTTCTGAGAGCAGGGTAATAATCTTGGTCGCCAACTGGGGTTGTTTTTTTACCATTCCCTCGAAGTTTGCCTTATTAATAGCTAAGAGGTCCACATCTCCGAAGGCAATTGCAGAAGCCGAGCGGGGAGCATTGTCCAGAATAGCCATTTCTCCAAAAATATCCCCTTTCTGGAGTACAGCAAGCATGACTTCATTATTATCTACAATTTTAGTAATCTTTACTTTTCCATTTTGAATGATATAGAGTTCTTTTCCGGGCTCATGCTCACAGAAAATCATGGAATTATCTTTATAACGGCGGTTAAACTTGGTTAAATCAATGGGAGGAGTAGCAAAGGGCTGACCTAATCCCTGAAGTTTCATTTTAGCCTGGGTTAAAAACTTCCCATTCTTCATGTATTTCAGGTAAGCTTGAAAGGAATAAGTCGCGTGTTCTGTATTTCCCTGTGAATAGTAGTATTCTCCCATGTGATAAAGCTGGTTCAGGTCATCTACAGGGGCATTTCTAAAAGAAAGGCGTAAAATCGTCTGGTCAAACTGACGTAGCTTCATAGAGAAATAGCGGATAATCTTCATGGCTACCGGAGTATTCCTCTGGATGAGGGTTCCGAACTGGTCGAAACTGACCGCTATTAGAGAAACTTTTGTAAGAGAACGAGCTGTTTCGATTTGAGGGTGTTGACTCATAGCAGCCACCACACCGAAAAAGTCTCCGGGTCCTAAAATCTGGGTAGGTTCCTCACCGACAACCGGGTTTTCTCTTCCTACACCTACCTTCCCTTCCCTGACAATATAGAAATCGTTCGCTTCTTTTTTCCCTTCTACAATAATGTAGGAGTTAGCAGGGAACGCTTGCATGTGAAATGAAGGACCAGCCATTAAAGCCTCTCTTTCTGTGGTTTTATTTGACAGTTAACCATAGCTACTGACGTTTTCTTTGTTTCAGATTCACTCCCAGAATTTTAAAAAACAATGGTATGTAAATTTAAAAAATCTCGGTTCCCTTTTTTTTTAATTTTTTAAGGGAATAGAATCAAGCGTTTTTCCATTTTCTTTTTTCTCATTATCCTGAAAATCATTTACAGGAAATTTTTCTTTTATTTCCTGATTTACCGCCGGTTCAGGAGAGCCCGTAAGCGGATTTTCTACTGTATTTTGTGTAATCTTTTGTTTGTTCTCTAAAATGTCCAGTTGCCTGAGTTCAATGTCGGCGTCTTTTGCCAGTTTAGAGGAAAACATCTGATTCTTTACATATTCCAGAATTTCTCTTCCCTTTTTCGTGTTGCCTATCGTAATCGATTTTCTGGCTGCTTCCAGATAAGCACTTAAACCGGACTCAGTAGTAGAATTATCCTTAAAAATCTTTAAATCGACCTCAATGGCTTTTTGCAGATCATCATTTTTTACATAAGCCTGGCTTAAAAGCTGAAGGGCTTCGAGCTGAGAAGGATGCTTGGGATAGAGCTGGGAATAAACCTTTAATTCTTCTATACAGGCATCAAAAAGCCCATCTTTGTAGTATTCATTGGCTTTATTAAAAGAATAGACCCCCTGCCAGTATCTTTGCTCTCCAAAAATTTTAATATAACCCCTGGTGGAGGAAACAGTGCTATCCTTATGACTTTGAATTCCCGGAAGCTTATTTTTGGCATCAACCCCATCCTGAGAAAACACGGAAGCGGAATAAAATACCAGGATACAAATAATTAAAAAACTTTGAAACATAGCCTTTTTAAATATCGGAAAAAAAATAGAAAACTTGGACTTTCTATCAGGATATTTTTATTTCAGGTTTGGATTTATTGCCCGGAAATGTTTCCATTCCAATCACCCGCGCAACGCTTCGCTTAAAACAACCTGCATCAAGCTTTCTGCATACTTTTCGCGTTTCTCCACTTCCTGTTCCAGCTCCTTCACCTGAGCAAACAACACATCCACCCGCCGCACGATTTCTTCCTGCTCGGCGAGGGGTGGGAGTGGGAGTAACGCATTAATAACTATATCCTGATTAATTTTTGGCATTGTTTTTTGTGCACCTTTAGCATTTGCTCTAAAGTAATTTCTCATATAAGGAGAAGACAACAAAAGATGTAAGCTTTTAGCTGAAATAATAACTGAACGAATTTTCATCATTAAATCCGGATAAATAAATTGAAAATCTTCTCTATCGTATACTGCACTCACTCCGACATAATCTAAAGAATTACTTCTTTGAATTAAAATATCTCCATTTTTTAACCAATATGGAGATTCTTTAGGAATAACTTCATCTATATATTTGTATTCATTTGAATTAAAAGTTCCCCAAGTTGTAGCTCCTAATTTTAAGCTCTTAATTTCTGTTGGATAGCTAACTTCTTTAGGTGAATAACCATTTTTTGGTTTGTCATCAATCACCACCCCCAATCTCGTCCAAACCCAACCCGCTGGCAAGTCAAAAGGTATCTCTTCCTGTTTTATCGGTGGTAACGGTTTCTGTTTTTTTATCTTGCCCTCGGCGATGAGCTTTTCTTTCTCTGCTTTGATTTGCTCCAAGAGTTCTCTGGCATTGCCTGCGTTTTTTCCCGCTTGGGTCTTTCGCCAATCTTCTGTTAGCTTTCCTGTGACAGCATCCTGCAAGATTGCCTGTTTAAGTTGCTTGATATAGGATTTTTGGTTTTGTATTTCGGCGGTAAGTTCTGTGTGCTGTGCTTGGATGGATTGCAATTTGGCTGAGATTCGCTTTTGTTCGGATAAGGGAGGTAGGGAAATTTCTAAAGGTAAAATATGCTTTGGTTTTACTTCTGTTTTAATACCACCGGGAATTTGTTCTTGTAATAATCGTAAAAATTCCGAACTTCGTAAAAAACTTTTAAAATAATCCAAATATAATTCTTTTTCGTTTAATGTATAGGAAGAATAATGAATAGTAGCAGATACTTCTTCCGTTCCATTATAAACTGCTAATGCACCTTTTGCAACATTGATTCCTGAAATTACAAAATCACCCGGTTTAATTAAAATCATATCCGTTTTTGATGGATTGTTTGATAAAAATATATTTCCAGTAAAATCAATTTTATCTATCCTTTGTAACTTTGAAATATAATCGTCATCAGGTTTATACCGTTCATTCCGTGCTGAAATCACATCCCCCAATTTCACCTTTCGCCATTCGTTTTTATTCATTGGATTTTTTCCTGTTTTCTGTCACGGGAATCATACACGGATTGCCATTTTTTTGGATTGTTTTTTATATATTTCCGTGTGTTATGTAATTCCGGTTCGGTTCGGATGACACGATCATAAAAACGGGATTGCCATTCAAATTCACAACCGATTTCTGTATGGATTCGATTGGTACAGGATGATTTAAATCCACGGACAATATGCGATATATTTTGGATATATACGTACGAATAATGCATCATCGTAGAGACGCATTGCAACGCGTCTCTACGATGATGCAACGCGTCTCTACGATGATGTTTATAATCAATTTGGATAATTCCATGAATATGGTTGGGCATGATAATAAATTCATCCAAATATATATTCGGACGCATGGATTGGGTTTTGTACCATTCATCGTGAATGATTTTTCCCACAGGATTTAATTCCATGATTCCATTTTTTATTTCACCAAAATAATGTTTTCTGTCCCTGGTGCATATCGTGATAAAATAATATGCCGGGCTGGTATAATCCCAATTCTTTTTTCGGGCAGATTCGATGCGGTATTTATTTTTATACAAAGACATTTATTTTCCCTTTGATGATGTATTCCCTCAGCCTTTCGGTAGCCCACTGGCGGAAACGAGTCGCAATAGACGATTTAATCCTGTAACCGACAGAGAGAATCATATCCAGATTATAATGGTCAATATCACGCGAAACCTGTCTTTTTCCCTCCTGTTGAACTATCCGGAAATTCCGGATAGTTGCCTCCGGTAGAAGCTCTTCTTCTGAATAGATGTTTTGAATATGTTCATTAACCGTTCTCACATCTTTTTGATACAACTCCGCCATTTGCTTTTGGGATAGCCAGACGGTTTCTTCTTCCATTCGGACATCGATCCGGGTATCTCCCAACTCGGTGGTATAAATGATAAACTGTGATGCAGGGTTATCCAACTTTCAATTCCTTTTGGATTACCTTCAAAATTTTATCGCTTTTGGAAAATGATTCTCCGAGCATGGAGATTAATTCCTTGCTGGTATACTCGTGCTCTTCTTCTTTTTTATTGGGGTTTTTTATATCGAGGTCATAACCGCGAGCTTCGATTTCCTTGATATTGACTTTCCAGCAAACTTCACTCTCTTTGCGTTTATTCCACCACTTCTTGATCGGGTCAAATTCATTCACCTGAATGGGTTTAGTTTTGCTGTAGGACTTTTGACCTTCGGGCAGGGTATGTTCATAATACCAAATATCCTTTGTAGGTGTTCCTTTTTCAAAAAACAATAAATTTGTTGCTACCGAAGCATAAGGCTGAAAGACCGAATTTGGCAGCCGAATGATTGTATGTAAATTGCACTTCGTCATCCAGAGTTCCCGTATCCGCTGTTTAACGCCATCACCGGTAAGCGAGCCATCCGGTAGAACAATAGCAGCCCGTCCACCTTCTTTCAATAGATTGATAAATAGCACAAGAAACAAATCCGCACTTTCTTTTGTCCTGTAGTTCAAAGGAAAGTTCTTTTCGTATCCTTCTGTCACTACTCCACCAAAAGGAGGATTGGCAAGGATGATGTCTACACGATCTTTTTCTTTGTATTCCGTAACTGGTTTGTCCAAAGAGTCCCTTTCTTCAATCGAAGGAAGAGCCACATCGTGCAAAATCATATTCGTAACTGCTAACATATACGGAAGAGGTTTGAACTCTATACCCATAATATTTTTTTGGATAGAGTCTCTCTCCTTTGTAGTCTTTGCTAAAGTTTTCAACTTCTCTACACAGGCAGATAAGAAACCACCGGTTCCACATGCCGGATCCAAAACTTTTTCACCGATTTTTGGGTCTACTATATCGGTCAAAAACTGGGTTATAGCTCTCGGTGTATAAAACTCTCCACTCTTTCCCGCACTTTGCAATTCTTTGAGCATGGTTTCATAAATATCACCAAAAACATGTTTATCCTTTGCTCTGTTAAAATTAATTTCATCCAGTTTGTAGATTACCTTTTTCAAAAGCGTGCCGGACTTCATATAATTATTATTTCCTTCAAACACATTCTTGAGAAGTTTGACTCTTTCGTTTCCGGTGCTTATATCCAACTCTTTTAAATCTTTAAATAATCCCTGATCAATAAAGGTTAAAAAATCTTCCGCTTTTTCGGTATCTGCATATTTCTTAATATTCTCCCAATGATATTTTTCCGGTAAGGGTGACTTATACTTTCCATTGGAAGTGAACTGTAATTCTTTATCCTTATCACTGAAGATTTTTAAAAAAATCATCCAGCCAAGTTGTTCCAATCTCTGTGCATCACCGTTCAAGCCTGCATCCTGACGCATAAAATCCCGAATCGATTTTAAAACACCCGAAATATTAACTGACATTAAGCCACCTCATAAATATAGTTTTCTATTTCTTTAATTGTCTTGTTATAATCCTCAAGTCCACCAAATTCTTCAATGATTTCCATCGGTGAACCGTATTCACTAAAAGGTTCTAAATAAAGAACCTCACCACTTTCCAGATTTTCAAATCCACCATCGGAATATTTATCAATCAGAGCGTCTATCACCTTGCGGGCGGTTTCTCCATACTTGGTAAAGTAGTTTCTTTTCTTGACGTTATTCGCTCTTTCCCTTCTGGTCAATGGAGGCATATCATAAGCTATATGACAGATAAGATCAAAAATATCTACATTCTTAT